>JAFEBQ010000019.1 GCA_018242585.1 Planctomycetota bacterium | reverse complement strand
AGAGCACCTCGGTAATCAATTACAAAGCGTGAAACACCCGGTCGCGGTCTGGCTCGGGCACGCCGGCTCCGTGGTCGGCCACGGTGACGGTCACCCACCCTGCGCGACTAGCGGCGACGTGAATGTCGATCCGCTTCCGCTCCGGGGGCAGCCCCTCCAAGGCCTCGATCGCGTTCCGCACCAGATTGACGATCACCTGCTGAATTTGTATCGCGTCGGCTTCCACCATCGGCAAATCAGGGGCGAATTGGGCTTCGAGCTGCACGCCCGACAGCCGCGCGTCGGGTAACAACAGCTCCAGCACGTCGCTGGTCATGCGCGTCACGTCGACCGGCGCTCGCCGCGGCGGCGCTCGGCGGACCAAGGCCCGCAGTCGCTGCACAATGCCCCCGGCGCGGATGGCTTGCTCTTCGATCTTGTGCAGCAAGCCCGACACGCGCGGATCGTCGGCGACCGGCGTTTCCGCGAGCGTCATCCCCAGCGCATGCACATAGTTGGCCACGGCCGCCAGCGGCTGGTTCAACTCGTGCGCCAGGCTGGTGCTCATTTCTCCCAGCGACGCCACTCGCAACACGTGGGTCAATTCCTGTTGCTGCCGCTGGGCCTCGTGCTGATTGCGCAGGCGTTCCGTGATGTCGACCGCCGAGCAGACGATCCGCATCTCGTCGCGGGAGCCACCCAGCAGCGGGTTGAGCATCATGTCCAGCGTCACCTGGCGGTCGTCGGCCAAGCGGGCGGTGATGTCGAACCGGACCATTTCCCCCCGCGCCGCGCGACCCAGCGCCTCGCCCAGCCGTTGCCGCTCGACGGCACAGTGGCGCCACCAGGCGGTCGCCTCGAACTGCCGGCCCAGCACGTCGCCGCGCGCCAAGTCGGCGGCCTCGAGCGGCGCGGCATTGACGTCGCACACCCGACCATCGGCCGACAGCAACCAGACGAAGATGTACATCCCGTCCAGTGTCTCGCGCAGCCGCTGCTCGGCGGCGCGCAACGCCTGCTCGACCCGCTTCGTTTCGGTGATGTCCTGCACAAAGCCGATCAGCCGGGTCGGCTCGCCTTGCGCGTTGCGTTCGACGCTGCCGACGCTGTTGACCCAGCGTTCGGTGCCGTCGGGCAGCAGAAAGCGAAACGTCAACGGCGGCGCGTCTCCCGACTGGACCGAACGCCAAGCGGCCTCGATCATTCTTTCGCGGTCGTCGGGATGCACCAGTTGCATGGCCTGCTCGAAGCTCACTCGTTCGCCCGGCGCCACCTGAAACAGCCGGTACAACTCGGGCGAGCCGTCGGTGATCTGAGTCGAAAGATCCCATTGCCAGGTGCCAATGTGGGCCAGCGCTTCGGTCCTGAGGAGCAAATCGCGCGCCTGGCGCAGGCTTTCCTCGGCCGCCTGGCTGTCGGTGACGTCGACCGCCGAGCCGACGCAACCCAACGGCGTGCCGTCGGCGTCGCGCAGCGCCGACATCGTCAATCGCACCAGCCGCGTCTGGTCCGAGCGATGCTTCAGTCGGTAGATCGCTTGCGGAGGCTCGCCCTGGCCGTCCGAACCGAACGCCAGATGAATAATACTCGGCTGACCTGGCTCGAAGAACGACGTGTACAACTGCCCGATCGCTTCGTCGGCCGCATAGCCCGACACTTGGGCGGCAGCGCGGTTCCAGAGCGTGATCCGTCCGTCCAGGTCGACGGCAAAGACCATCTCGCACGTGAGTCGTAGCACTTCGCCTTGCAGGCGATGAAACTGCTCGGGATCGAGCCAGTCGGCGCGCATGGCAAGCCCGCTACTCGCGGTCAATTGCGCCGCGATCTTGGCGGGAGACGCGACGCCGAAAGCTGACTTCACATCGGACGACACCTCGGGCGCAAGCGACGCCGTGCCCTGCGCGGCCGCTAAGCGCGAGTGACCATGCTCGCCCCAGCCCCCGCCGTCATTGTCCGACATAAGCATCCCTGACCTGCATTGAACGCACCGGCAATCGAGACCAGCTCGAGCAACCGTCCAAGCGCGCGGGACGCGCCCAAAACGATCAAGGCGTTCAAGATGACCGACAGCAATGGCCCGCGTACCTGCGTGGCCATTTGTGAGGGATAATAAATGACCCTCGGAAACACCGCAAGCAAGTCGCACTCGTGCGCGTCGCGGATGAGACAATCCGCGCGTCCCATTACCTACGCCTCGTGCGTAACTTGCTTGCGCGGTAAGCGCAAGCTGCGGCGTGGATCGCGGGCGTTATCGCCCTGGTTGTTGAATGTCCAACCAGCGCCGCTCGGCACTCGATTGCAGCACGGCGTCGGCGATCACCTGGGCCGACCAGCCGTCGTAGAAGCTCGGCACGGCGTCGCGTTTGTCGACAATCGCCGAGATGAACTCCCACATGATGTCGTAGCGAAACACCGTGGCCGGCTTCCCTTCCGCGGGATTTCGCGGACTTCCCGGCAGCTTCAAAAACTCGGCCGGCACATCGACCGGCGCCAGGTCGTGACCCGTGCGCCCCAGCAACAAGGTGTTGGGTTCGTGCAGCCGGTAGACCGCCGATCCCTCCGAGCCGTTGATCTCGGCCCACTCGTGACCAAAGCCGTCGCGGTGGTAGCCCTTGGCCAGCGTGGTCCCTTCCCACACGCCGGTCGCCCCGCTGGCGAACTCGCCGATCAAACTAGACCAGTCGTCTACCTCGGAAGGAGGGCAAGTCTTGCCGTCCACGGTTTTGGTGCGCTCGGCAAATCGCGCCACCGCGCCGGTCAAATGCGCCAGCGGCCCCAGCAAGTCCTGGGCAAAGTCGATGCGATGAATGGTCATATCGAACAGGTCGCCAGCGCCGGCTTTGTCCTTGTATTGCCGCCAACCCCAACTGGTCTCGGGCCAGTCGAGGAACCGCTGCGAGCGAAAGTGTCGCGGCTGGCCCAGCTTGCCGCTGCTGACCAAGTGTTTCAGGTAGCGCATCGACGGCGCGAAGCGGTAAGTAAACGCCGTCATGTGGACTACGCCGGCATCGCGCGCCGAAGTGTACATCTCGCCGACTTCGGCGGCGTTCAATCCCAACGGCTTCTCGCAGAGAATGTGCTTGCCGTGCTTCGCGGCCGCGACCGACATGGCGCGGTGGGTGAAGTTCGGCGTGCAAATGACCACCGCGTCGATCTCGGGATCGGCCGCCAGCGCGTCGTAGTCGGTGGTCAGCTTGTCGATCCGCCAGTCGCCGCGCCGCTTCTCGAGCAGCGCCGGGTCGGCGTCGCACGCCGCCACCAGCTTGGCGCGCGGATCCAGTCGCAGGGCCGGCACGTGGTGATAGTCGGCCACGGCGCCAGCGCCGACAATGGCGACGCGAATCGGGGGCGTGTGCTTCGTCATCGGTGATTGCTTTCCACGAGTGGTCGCTCGTTACGAACGGTTCTTGTACAGGTTGAACGTGATGTGCGCCTGACCCTGATGGTGTGGTTCGTGCCAGCCCAGGATGTGCAGCACGTCGCGCACCGTCAACTTGCGCTCGGCCAGCGCCGGCGGAATCTCGCCCAGCCGGGCGTCCCCCGCCTCGCGCAGGGTGGCCAGCAAATGCGTGCGCGATTCGTCAAGCAACCGGCGCAGTTCCTCGGGCGAGGGCACGTTCTGGTCGGCGGTGGTGCCAAACTTGAACCGCGCGGTCAGGTCGGGAAAGGCGTTGGCCTTGTGCGGCGCCAGCCGTTCGCTGGCGAACATTTCCTCGACCACGCTGATGTGCGTCAGTTGCCAGCCGATGTGCGCTCGACCAGGGCCCGGCTGCCAGGCCAGGACTTCGCGTGGATTGGGCTCGGCCAGCACCTTGTCCAACAGCCCCAGCGTCCGCGTCCGGTTCAACTCGTACAGCGGAATGATCGTTTCGATGATGGACACTGATGACTCCTTGCGGGTGCAATTCGTTGAACTTTTTGTCCGTTGTCAGTAGTCAGTTGTCCGTTGCACTCGGGTGGATGCCTTTTAACAACGGACAACTGACTACTGACAACTGACCTCGTTCCATTTGCGAAAAACTAGCCACGGGGCACGCGATCCACCGGCACTGGAAACGACTTACACAGTTCCATAATCTCGCCGCGGATGCGGGCCGACACGGCCGTATCCTCGGGGTGCTTCAGCACGTCTAGGATCCACGCACCGACCCGCTTCATCTCGGCCGTCCCCATGCCGCGCGTGGTCAGGGCCGGCGTGCCGATGCGGATGCCCGAGGGGTCGAGCGGCTTGCGAGTATCGAACGGGATCATGTTCTTGTTGACCGTGATACCACAGCGGTCGAGGGCCACTTCGGCCTGGGCGCCCGACAGCCCGATGGCCGTCATGTCGGCCACCATCAGATGGTTGTCGGTGCCGCCGCTCGACAAGGGGACGCCGCCGGACATCAGCGTCTCGGCCAGCGCCTTGGCATTGGCAATGATCTGGGCCGCGTACTGCTTGAACTCGGGCTTCAAGGCTTCGCCAAAACAGACCGCCTTGCCGGCGATCACGTGCATGAGCGGACCACCTTGCACGCCGGGGAAGACATTCTTGTCGATGTCCTTGGCAAACTCGGCACGGCACATGGTCAGCCCGCCGCGCGGCCCGCGGAGGGTCTTGTGCGTAGTGGTCGTGACAAAGTCGGCGACCGGCACCGGGTTGTCGTGCAAGCCGGCCGCGACCAGCCCGGCGTAGTGGGCCATGTCGACGAATAGCTTGGCACCGACCTCGCGGGCGATTTCGGCGAACTTGCCGTGCGGAATCTCGCGCGGGTAGGCGCTCGCGCCGGCCACGATCATTTTCGGTTTGTGCTCGCGGGCCAAGCGCGCGACCTGGTCGAAGTCGATCCGGTTAGTGTCGCGCGTCACACCATAGGCGTGGAACTGGTAGAGCCGACCCGAGATGTTCAGCTTCATGCCGTGGGTCAGGTGCCCACCGTGGGCCAGATCGAGCCCCAGGACCGCGTCCCCCGGCTGGAGCGCGGCCAGATAGACGACCATGTTCGCCTGGCTGCCCGAGTGGGGCTGGACGTTGGCGTGGTCCGCGCCGAATAACTCGCACGCCCGATCGCGGGCCAGCGACTCGACTACGTCGACGTACTCGCAACCGCCGTAGTAGCGCCGCCCGGGGTAGCCTTCGGCGTACTTGTTGGTCAACACGCTGCCGACGGCCTGCATGACCGCGGGGCTGGTGTAGTTTTCGCTAGCGATCATCTCCAGGCCGTCGGCCTGGCGCTTGGTTTCATGGTCAATCGCGGCCCACACGGCCGGGTCTTCACGTTCGAGAATGTTCATCGAGTTCGCCGAGGGTCCAAAGGGTAAGGCCAAGTCGATCGGCCGGGATTCAGCAGGGGAATCACTGCGGCATGCGCCCCGGCTATGGGCCGGCAACCGGGGACGAGCCGATCATTGTCGCGCCCCGGCCGAAGATGGTCAATTCCCGGGGGGAACAGGGGAAAGAGGGGTTAGAGACGAGGGATTAGGGGCTAGGGAAGGCCAGCGTGGAGTTGGCCGCTTGAGCGGCGCTCGCAACATTCGCCTCGGTTATAGTATTCACGAGACGCGGCGAACAATGCGTCATGTGCGATCCACCATCCCCATGTAGGAAGTAACCCTTCTCCCCCGGGGAGAAGGTGGCCGACAGGCCGGATGAGGGTCCACGTTACCAAGGAACACGCGATGCCGCGCCGCCAACCCCTCACCGAAGAACAGCGATCTCGCGTCCGCCGGCTGCGTCGCGAAGCAACGGTCCCCGAGCGGATACTCTGGAGCCATTTACGCCGTGGCCAACTCGACGGCTTGAAATTCCGCCGACAGTTTCCTGTTGGCTCGTATTTCGCCGACTTCTATTGCCACGAATCTCAACTCGCCATCGAACTGGACGGCGACAGCCACATCGGAATGGCCAAGTACGATCAGCATCGCACTGCGATGATCGAAGCAAAGGGCATACGCATCTTGCGTATCTCGAACGACGACGTTTTGCGAGAGCTTGATCTTGTTTTGGAAGGGATTTTGCTCGCGTGCGGTCGAAGGCCTGACCAGCCGCCAAGACCCTCATCCGGCGGCTAGCGCCGCCACCTTCTCCCGGGGGGAGAAGGGGCCTCGCGGAATCGCGCGAGCCTGCGGCTTACCCCTCACCCCGCTTGCTACGCAAGCGACCCTCGCCCGCTAGGGGCGAGGGTTGAAGATGCGAGCCACTTGTCGATGCGTCCCCTCACTTACTGAACTCGCTGTCCAGCAGTTCGGCGAGCTCGTCGGGGTTCACCGGCTTCAACAGATGCCGGTCAAAGCCGGCGGCTTCGGCGCGTTGGCGGTCTTCGTCCTGGCCATAGCCGGTCACCGCCACCAGCAGCGTGTGTTCCAAACTAGGAATCTGCCGCAACTCGCCCGCCAGTTGATACCCGTTCATCCGTGGCAAGCCGATGTCGGCCAGCACGACCTCGGGGCGGAATGCCCGGGCCGCTTCGATGGCGGTGAATCCATCATGACAAACCTGCACGTCGTGGTGCCACAGCCCCAGCACCTTGGCCAGACTGGTGGCCGAGGCCACGTTGTCGTCCACGACCAGCACGCGGCGCGAATGATGTGTCGTTTCATCGGTGAGCGGCGCTGTCGGCCGGCTGGGCTTCGGGGGCTCGACCAGCAGGTTGGGCAACCGCACCACGAACTCACTCCCCAACCCGCGGCCCGGGCTGCGCGCTTCGACTTGCCCGCCATGCAACTCAACCAGCCGGCGCACCAAGGTCAGGCCAATGCCCAGGCCGCCGGGCGTGCTTTGTCCTTGCCCTTCGACCTGCTCGAACAGCTCGAAGACACGCTGCAAATCCTGGGCGGCGATCCCGCGCCCCGTGTCGCGCACCCGCATGGTCAGGTCGTGATCGGCCGCTTCGACCGTCAGCCAAATCTGCCCGTTCGCCTCGGTGTAGCGTGAGGCGTTGTTCAACAGATTGGCCAGTATCTGGGTCAGTCGCACCTGATCGGCGTTCAGGTACAACTCGTCGTCCGGCAGCGAGACCTTCAGCTCTTGCCGCTTCTCGGTCACCAAGGGGCGGGACATTTGCACCGCCCCCTCGATCACATCGGCCAGCCGCGCCTGCTTGATCCGCAACTCGATCGCCCCGCGCGTGATCCGCGACACGTCCAACAAATCTTCCATCAGCCGCAACAGGTAATCGACCTGCTTGGCGATCAGATCGTGACAGACTTTGACTTCGGGTTCGATCCGCGGCTGGTTTTCGAGGAGGTAGAGCGCGTTGCGAATCGGCGCGAGTGGATTCCTCAACTCGTGAGCCAGCATGGCCAGAAACTCGTCCTTGCGCAACTCGGCTCGCTTGGCAATCTGATACAGCCGCCGATTCTCGCTGGCGGCCATGCGGAGCGACTCGCTGAACAGCGAGACCAGCACGCCCAGGCTCAGACTCATGAACAGATTGGCGATGCTCGACTTTTCGCCGATGAATAGCGAGTGCCGGGGCTCGACGAACAGATAGGTAGCGGCCGGAATCCCCAAGGCAATCGTCGCGATCGATGGCGCCAGGCCGCGCGACCAGGCGATGTAGACTACCGCGATCAGGAACATGCCGTAGGGCGCCGAATCGCCAAACAGAGGGTCCAACAACGTCCGCGCCATCGCGGCCACGCAGACGGCGACCACCACGCTGAGATAGGCGCGATACCAGGGCTCGCCCTCGCTCCGCTCCGACAGCGAGTAGAGCCAGCGAATCACGCCCCGCGGTGGTTCGACCTGGAGCTTCGGCTTACCCGCTGGTTTGCCGCTCGACGAAGAACTGGCTCGGGGCTGGGTGCGTTCAATGGGCACGTCAGAACTCGTGAACGATGAAACACTGGACCGCCATGAATCACAATCAGTCGCTTAATCCCTGGCGCAAGACCTTGCCCGTGGCGCCGGGAATCTCGACCCCCAGCAAGGCCCCCATGGTCGGGGCCACGTCCGTGTTGCTGATTTCGCCCAAGTTCGTCCCCGGTCGGACGCCGTGCCCCCACAGGACACAGGTGCCAAACAACTCCGCCTCGCCCGGCAAGTAGCCGTGGGTGCCACCAGGAGACGCGCGCGGCACGACTGGCGCGTCGCCGTCACGACTGTCCGTGAAGCTATAGCCTCGCTTGGCGGCCAGCCACAGGTCGGGGGCCCGTTCGTCGGCGGCCGGCGTGGCCACGCCCAACGCCGCGAATTCGGCCGCCGTGAACACTCGGTCGACCCCCTCGACCCCAGCGAACTTGGTTTTTAATTGCTCGATCGTGGCCGGGCGATCCTTGTCGTCGAGTACGTAGACCATGCACGCCCCCCCCTGCGAGACAATGGCCGCGCGCTTCGTATCTTTGTTCAACAAGCCCGCCGCGGCCAGCACTACGTTCGGGCGAATGTCCTTGTCGATCGGAAAGAAACCGTGGTCGCTGGCCACGATCACCGTGGTCTTCTTCCCCAAGGGCGAGGCCTGCACTGCTTCGACAATGTCGCGAACCCGATCGTCGGCAAAGCTGACCGCCCAATAAGCCTCGGGACTGCGCGGGCCGTACTTGTGCTCGACATGATCGACCTCGACCAGGTGAATGATCAACACGTTCGGCGAGTGCTGCTTCAGAACCTGGGCCGCCATCCGGGTATAAAGCCAGTCGCGGCGCACACCACCGCTAGGTTCCTTGCACCAGGCGCCATGCATGTCGACCGGCAAGCCCGCGCCGCGCAGCTCGGACAGCCAGGCCTGGGTGCCATACTTTTCCCAGCCGTCGCCAGCCATGTCGGGCATCGACCAGTTCAGGGTGCGGGCGTTGCGCGTGGCCGGCCAGCAAATACCCGCCGTGGTCAAACCGGCGCGATGGGCCACGTCGTAGATCGTCGGCGTGCTGACGATCTGATCCTTGTCATAAACCGGATCCACGATCAGCGCCACGGGCGAACCGCTGGCGCGCTCCAGGTAATTGTTCCCCAGCACGCCATGCTTTTCAGGAGGCACGCCGGTGACCAGCGTGGTGTGATTGGGCCAGGTGACGGTCGGGAACGAGCAAACCATGCCCGACGCCCGAGCCCCCTCGCGGGCCATGCGGCGAATCGTCGGCATCTCGGCCCGCGGGTCGTCGAGATAAAAACCAGCCAGGCCATCCACGCTAATCAACACCACGCATTGGTCGCGGTGCGGTTCGGCTTGAGCCAGCTTGATGGTGAAACCAAAGACCAAGGCCACCAGCGCGGCCAGCCATTGCAAACGCTTGAACACGGAAAGCTCCTTGTCGACAGTGCGAGCGCGACCATGCCGGAGGGGCTGGGTTGCGCGCCGCCGTGGTTGGGTTCTCGGCCATTGTGACACACCCCCAGGCGAGTCGCTAGCCGCGACCGATTGTCGCAGTGTTCACGAAGGCAGTGTCAACAAAAAGAGCCCTCGTTCCGTCACGGAACGAAGGCTCGCGGGGAATGATCCCGAAGGCTACCGCCACGACATCGCGCTAGTTGCTGTTCTCGCGGCGACGTTCCCTCATGCCGCGCAGCTCACTGGGGTCGATGAACCCGTCGCCATTCTTATCCAGGCGATCGAAGTTCTCGCGCATCCGTTCCGGCAGCTCATCTTTGCTCAGCTTGCCGTCGCCGTTCTTGTCGGCTTCTTTCATCATGCGTTCGATGAACTGGCCGGCTTGTCCCGGGGTTCCCGGAGTGCCGCTAGGTTGGCTTGGCTGGCCCGGTTGCCCTGGCCGGCGCATGCCGCCGAAAACTTGCTGCAGTTCTTGCAAGTCGATGAACCCGTCGCTGTTCTTGTCGGCGCGATCGAAGTTCTCTTTCAGGCGTTCGCCGACTTCATCTTTGCCGAGCTTGCCATCGCCGTTCTTGTCCTGCTGTTCGATCAGCCGCTTGGCCATCTCGCCGCCACTCTGGCCACCTTGGCCGGGCTGGCCTGGTTGACCGGGACGTTGGCCATCGCGCGGGCGATCCCCCTGAGGGCGCTGGGCAACTTGCGAATCGCTCGGCTTGTCACCTTCCGGCTTCCGCTTACCATCCGGGCGGCGCTGGCCTTCGGAACGCTGCCCCTCAGGACGCTGGCCACCCTCGGGAGGGCGACGATCGCGCATGGCCAAGAAGGCCTTGCGGAATTCTTCCTTCGACAAGGCGTTGTCCTTGTCGGCGTCGAACTCGCTGAGCATCCGATCGAAGCCTTCGCGACGCTCTTCGGAAACTTCGTCGCGGACCAGCTTGCCGTCGTTGTTCTGGTCACCACGGCTGAAGATCTCTTCGGCAAAGCGGGCCACTTCCTCGGGCGAGCGCTGCTGCTGTGGAGAACCCGGCTGCGGCGGGTTGCCCGGAGGCGAACCTGGTTGCGGCTGGCCAGGCTGGGCCTGTCCACGCACCGCGGCCAGACCGGCGCGCAGCTCGTCAACGGTCAGCAGGCCGTCCTTGTCCTTGTCGGCGGCTTGCGCCATACGGTCGAAAAAGTCGCGGCGGTCTTCGGGAACTTCGTCGCGGGCCAATTTGCCGTCGTTGTTCCGATCGACGTTCTGCAAGATTTGCTCGGCGGTCGGACCTTCGCCTTGTGGGCCACGCTGGCCGGGGCCCCCTTGGCCGGGCTGAGGCGCTGGACGTTCCGGCTCGCGAACCGCGAGGAACTCTTCACGCGACAGTTTGCCATCCTTGTTCGCATCGCCCAGCCGGACCAGCCGTGCGAACATGCGGCGGTTCTGCTCGGGTATCTCGTCCTCGGTGATCGCGCCATCCTTGTTCGCGTCCAGGCGATCGAACAGCGCCTCGCGATCGGGCGCGGCAGGGCGCGAATCCGCGGGCTTGGAATCAGCCGCGGGCTTCGTTTCCGAAGCCGACGCCTCGGCAGGCTTGCCCTCGGGCTTCTTTTCTTCGTCGGCCCAGACGGCCGATGGCGCGGCCAACAGGCCAGCCACCGCGAGAACTCGAAACCAATGGCTCTTCATGTGTGGAATCTCCCCAGCGAACTTCTGGATCGTGCGAGCTCGGCGCCGCGAGTGCGAGCTCGAAAAAAATCGCCGCTTCAAATGTCGGCCCCTTGGCCGCCAACCGCCGAGTTACATCGACGGCTCTGGACATTGCCGGTGGGCAATGGCGGGCCAAGTCATTTAACCCGGCCGGTCCACGATAGTTTCGCCCGACGTGGGTGAAATCGAGGCAATTATCAATCAGGGTGGCCCAGCCGCTTGCCGGCTGGGTCGCGAAGCGACAAGAAATGGAGCAAACCCCCGTCTACTTCTTGTTGCCTCGCAACACGGCCGGCAAGCGGCCATGCCACCCCGGGACAAAAGTGGTCTGCTAGCCTCGCCAGCAGCGATAACCCCGGTAGACACAACGCTTTCAGCTCGTATTGTCCCCATTTTGAGACCGGCCTATAATCCGCCGCCACAAAGTTCGCCTGCTAGCCTGAACCGGCTCGGCCGAGGGCTCGTAGGACGAGATAACTTGTGCCGATCGCGCCACGGCCGCCTGCCCAGTCGGGAGGCGCAAACGGTGCGGCAGGTGACAAGTGGCGAAGACGTGACGAGCCGCCGGTCGCCCGAAACCTCGCGACCAGCGCAGGCGCGTCCGAGCCTGACGACCGCGGGATGATTAACGACCACCGGCAAGCGCGCCATAGGCGGGCGACTCGCCGCTGATCGCTATAACAACGCGGTGCTGAAGAAAGGTGATAACGACGCCGGAAGTTGGTCGATTGACAAGTATGCACACCTCGTGCCCCGCAAGTCAAACGACACGGAATGCGGCGTCACTGTGATAGTAACAGACAGTTGGCAGCCCCTGCTTCGCAACGGAATCGAAGCCCTCGGTTGAAGAGTAAGCGATTCAACCGTCGGTAATGAAGCAGCGGCCAGCCTGACGCTAAAACAAACTACCGAGTCGTTCGCAGCCAGATTCGACGTTCTGCCCTGAATCAACCGGCAGGCGTCCTGGGTTCTCTCGAAGCGGGTCGCTCTCAATGCCGACCGTCGGCGTCGATTGAATCCATGCTGGCCGCCAGTGTGGAGGTCACGATGCAGATTTCCGGAGCCAGTCAGATTCATGGTGCGCAGTCGATCAGCGCTCCGCACCAGGCACGTCCCGTCGCTTCGCCTCCGTCGGGCGGGCTGCAAATCAACGATCAGCTCGATTTGTCGCCGGCCGCCCAGTTTGTCGACCAGGTCCACAGCCTGCCCGACATCCGCCAAGACCGGGTCAACCAGCTTCGCCAGCAGATCGCCTCGGGCAACTATGACACGCCCGACAAGCTCGACGCGGCCCTGAACCGGATGCTGGACGAGCTGGCCTAAGAGCCAGGACACGTCCATCGAAGTAAGCCACAAAGCCCCCGGTGTGTTCACCGGGGGCTCATTTTTTGCGCTCGACGGCGTTTGGGGGCAGAGGGCGTATTCCGACCAATTCTCGGCCCCCCGATAGCAGCGCGACGCTGGCTCTGCCTAAAATCGCCCTGGGCTTTGCAATAGAGGGCCGCCCCTGGCGTTATATCTGGCAGCCGGGGTGGCCCGAGACCCCGGTTCGCTCGCTCGCCGCCTGTTCGCACCGCTGACTGTCTGGTTCCGAGCTACTGCCTGGACCCGAGCGCTGTCTGGACCTCAGCACAGTGGGCACCGACTTTCCCAAGCCAGGTACCCTCTGACCGCGCCAGGCCGACGTGAGCCGTGACGATCCGACGCACGCCGATCGACTGACCCAGTGGGTGACTGACCACGGCAACGCGCTGTTCAGTTTCCTGTTGGTCCAGTTGCGCGACCGCCATCAGGCCGAAGATGTGCTGCAAGACGTCTTCTGCCGCGCGTGGCGGGCGCAAGGCCGCTACGTCGACCAAGGACACGAACGGGCGTACCTGTGGCGGATTGCCGATCGGCTGCTCCGCGACCGGAACCGCCGCCTGCGACGCCAGCCGCCGCCACAACCGAACACGCCCGACGAACCGACACCTGACCCGATCGACCCCGCGACGATTGCTCCGCTCGAACAAGTCACGCTGGCCGAGGATCAGCAACACCTGGCCAGCGCCCTGGAAAAACTCAGCGAGGCCCAACGCCGCACCCTGCTGCTCAGGTATTACGGCCAGCTCGAGTTTCACGAGATTGCCGAGATCATGGAGCTGCCGCTGAACACGGTGCTAAGTCACGCCCGACGCGGGCTGTTGGCCCTGCGGGGCAAGTTGAACGATTAAGCAATACCTATGAATGACACGTTGTCACACGAAACGAATCCCTGGCCCGCCGGTCGATCGGCCGACGAAGAGCGCGAGCTGGCCGCCGGCTGGCAAGCGCTCGATCGCGCGCTGGTGGACCTGGAAGGCGAACTCGACAGTAGTAATGTCAGCAGTCGCGGTCTGAGTGACTTTCGTTTGCGGATGATGGCCGCGCAGGTCGAGCGACAAGTCAGCGCGGCGCGGCGTCGCCGGGTGCGCCGGTTGGCGTTGGCGGCTTCGCTGCTGGTGGTGGTGGCAGCAACGCTGTGGAGCATGCCGCGGCGTACACCGATCGAGGGGCAGAAACTTGTGGGGCAGCGACCGGTGGTCCAACAGCAGCGTGCCGTCGCGCCGAACGAGGCGCTGGCGACTGGCCAATTGGAACTGGCTTGGAACGAAGATGGCTGGCTGGCCGATGTGACCAGCGTTCGCCGCGACGCCGATGCGGTTGAAAACGGCTGGGACGTGCGGGGGGAATCCTGGTCGGAAGTCCAGGATGAACTCGATGAGTTGGAACGTGAGTTGTCGAACGAAGTGTCGCTGTAGAACATTTGTCGTCGAAGGCGACGCGAGCGCGAGCGGATCGTGAACGGTTTTCTCATCCTGCTGATCTTGTGAGAAAGGGAAAGGACTGAACTATGAGGCGAAGGAGTCTGTATCTTTGGGCGGCGGCTCTCGTCTGCGCCGTCGGCGCCACGACGTGGGCCGACGATCGTGACGACCGCGACCGCGACGATCGTCGCGGCCCTCCAGGACGGCAGGTCGGCCCGCCGCCGGGTGGGCCTCCGCCACGACGTGAAGAAGGGCGTGGCGACGATCGCAAGCCCGGTGATCGCGGCCCGCGTGACATGGATCGCCGTGGCCCGCGCCCGGATGATCGTCGCCCCGGCGATGCCAAGCCCGGCGACTGGAAACCTGACGATAAGAAGCCCGAAGATCGTAAACCTGGCGACCGCAAAGACGGCGATAAGAAACCTGATGGCGATCGCCGCGGCCCGGAACACTCGTTCCACCACCGCTTTGGTCCGCTGCAGTTCGGCATGGGCATGACGTTTCGTCGTCACGGCCCGGAAGACGGCAAGCCCGGCGACCGCAAGGACGGAGATCGCCGCGATGGTGATCGTCGTGACAAAGATCGCCGCGAAGGTGATCGCGGTCGACCCAGTTATGGCGATCATGGCCGCGGGCCACATGGCTCGTTTGCCGCGCATCATCGCCATCACGATCGCGACGGCAAGAAAGATTGCGAACACGGGGCGTGCAGCCGCAAGTCGGGCCGCCCCTCGTACGGCCACGGTCATCATGGCCGCGGCCCCAGTCCGGCGGCGTTCGCCCATCACCGCGGTCACCACGGGCCTGGACATCATGGTCGGCCTTCCTACGGCCACCACGGCGGCGGCCACGGTGAACGGGGTTGCCAAGAAAAGAGCGGACATCATTGCTCGTCCAAGGGTGGACATCATGGTCCACCGATGATGGGTCATCATGGCCGCGGGCCGCACGGCTCGCACGCCTCGCACCATCGCGGTCACGATTGTCATGGCAAAGGTCATGGTGGCCGCGGCCATCACGGGCCAAGCTGTCACGGCGGCCACTGCAGCCGTCATCACGGCCCGAGCCATCACGGACCAGGCCACCATGGCCGTCCGTCCTATGGTCACCACGGTTCGCGCGACCCGCACCATTTTGCGCATCACGGCAGCTCGCGCCACCATGGCTCGTGCCACGGCGGTAGCTGCAGCCGGTCGCACGGTGGACCTTCGCACAGTGGCCCATCGCACCATGGTCGGCCGTCCTACGGGCACCATGACCGCGGCCCGGGGGGCTTTGGCCACTTTGGCCCGCCGCCGTCGGGCATGCGTCATCACTTCAGCAGCCATCAGCGGCACCATGGACATCATGGCGACCGGGACGGCGACAAAGACGATGATCACGGCCGCCATCACGGGCACCACGGTGACCGTGACCACGGGCGTGGACCTGGCGGAGATCACGGCAGCCACCGTGCCGATCGTTGGGAGCGTTTTTAGGTTGATTGAGGTCGATGATTGAACCCACCCGGCCGCCGGCGTCGTGCCCCCTGCGACGCCGGCGCCAGGGGTTCAAAACCATGAAGCGAACATGACGATGAACTTTGTCCGAATGTTGAAGCGGCGAATTCCGTTGACTTGCCAGCTGCTGTGTGGCGCCGTGTTGCTCGCCGGCGTCATGCACGTGGCTCGCCCAGCGTTTGCCGATGAACCGAAACCTGACGCGCCAAAGGTCGACGCCTCCAAGGCCGACACCCCGCGTATCGAGCCGGCCACTGGCGACGAGCCCAAGACGCCACCACCAGCGCCCAAAGGCCCGGCCGAGACGCCGAAGCGCCCCAGTGAGGGGCGCTCTGGCGATGGCGAGCGTCGGCCGCCCGGACCTTCGTCCGATGAGAATGGCCGGCGCGACCGGCACCGGGGCGGGTTTCACGGCTCGTCGGGCTTCTCGTGGCAGCGCGACATGCACGAGCACGACCCCGAAATGGCCAAGCTGTTTGAACGCGATGGCGATCTGGAACGGCAAACCAGCCGGCTGGCTGATCGCTGGCGTCACGCCAAGGACGACGACGAGCGAACCAAGCTCAAGCAAGAGCTGCGTGAAATGATCCAACAGCACTTCAAGGTTCGGCAAGAACGCCGCGAGCTGGAGTTGAAACGGTTGGAAGAGCAACTCGGCCGCCTGCGCGAAAGCCTGAAGCGGCGCGCCTCGCAAGAGAAAGAGATCATCGAACAACGGCTGGGCGAGCTGACCGCTCCCCGCGGCCCGAGTGGGTTCTAGCAAATGCAAAAGCTATTAGCAGTTAGCGATTAGCAATTAGTACATACCCTTTCGGGCTAATCGCTAACGGCTAATCGCTTTCTTCACCCTCCACGCCTCGTCAAAGAAATCAGCCGCCACGATCTTGCCGGGCGTGTATTCATCCGGCGGTTGCGACAGGTCGATCACGGCCCAGTCGGGCAGCTTGGGGGTCATTCGCGCGTTGCTCGAGTTGTCGCCGTCGCGGAAGGTGAAGCCGCTGTTCAGCACCACATAGCGCGTCGAGTTCAACGGGTTGGGATGAATCATCGCCACCACGTGCCCCGCCGCGTCGAACGCTTGCGAGCCGACTGCCACGCGCTCGGCCGTCCATTGCACTGGCAGTTGCGGCAGCACGCGCTTGATCAGTTCGTTGCTGGCCGCGTCTCCCCACAGGACCAGGTGATACTTGGCAATGTCGTCGTCGGTCACGTCGGTGTCGCGCTTAACCCGGGCGTGGCCACGGAAGAGCTGTCGCCATTTCTTGATCGCCCGGCTGCGTTCGGCTTCGACCCAGGTCTGAACCGCCGGGTGAGCCGCGGTGCCGCTCGGCTCGACGAACAGGAATGCGTCCATAAACGCGTCATCGATCGGTCCTTGCAGATTGTGTCGCTTGCGCAGGCCGTTCTCGCGGCGCGCGCCCAGCGTCCAGGTCTGGCCCGAGCGATGCAAGCGGACGTCGAACGAGCGATCCGAAGCCGGCGCGTGGACCTTGATGAACTGTCCCCGGTCAAACGCGCCGGGCAGGATTAAATTCAGCGGCTGGTCGATCCCATGTGGCAGCGGACACTCGCCGGGCCCGAAACGAATCCGCAAGTCGGTTACCCCGTCGGGCGTGATGGCAATGCTGTTCGACGCCACGATCATGGCTTCGACGTGCGCCGGCGCCCAATGCTCGGCCAGCCCTTCGACCTCGATCCAGTTCATGCGTGGATACTTGAGCGTGCGCGTCTCGAGGAACACCCGATCGGGCACGCGCCGCCGGCCAATTTGCGCCAAGCTGGCCATGCGCCGCTCGACTTCGGCGGCCGCTTGGGGCTCGTACTTGTGCTCGGTCTTGGGGCCGATGATGTGGGTCATCTCGACGTCGATGTTCTTGAACGCCGCAGCCATCAGGTCGGCCGCCGCTTTTTGCTTGTCGAGTTCGCCGCTATAGGCCACCAGGGGGCATTGCAGCAGATTGCTCACCAGTGGCGGACAATCGTACAGACCCCACAGCTTTTGCACGTACCAGGGAGCCGCCGGCTCGCCGCTGGTGTCGAGGCCCAGATACTGGCGCGTGTCGACGAAGCCCGCCCCTGGGTTGGCCGCGCACCAGCGATCGGCGTAATGGACGGCCATGTGCCACGTGGCGGCGCCCCCCATCGAAAACCCGCGCACGCTGGTCCGCTCGTCGTCCACGCGATAGGCCGCGCGCACGGCGTCGAGGGCTTCGAGCGCGTCGACCTCGCCGGCGAACTTGTAGCCGTTGCAGAAACGACCATATGGGTGAAGCACGATCGTATCGGCCGGCGCGAACTGGCCGACCTTATTGCCGCGATCGTTCAGAAACGCCAACTCGGTCAGCGTGTCGCCGCGGCCGTGGAACCAGATGTCCAGGCGATAACGCCCCGCCGTGCGCGGCGTGTACGACGCCGGCACGACCAGCCCATAGGGTTGCACCGAGCCGTCGATCCGCGAGACATACCCGCGCACCACGAGCCCAGTCGCTTCGGTCCAAGGAGCTTCGCCTGCGGCCAACTGGGCAGCCCGCTGCAGGCCGGCCTCCAGCAGCGTGGCAGCCGTTTTGAACTCGGCGGGCTTGAAGAACTCGCCGAACTCCAGCGCGTCGCTCACCGCGCGGAAGTAGACTTCAACGTCTGGCAAGAGTGCCTTGGCCCGCGCGTCCTTCCCCTTGGCCACGCCGTCGATGGCCGAGCGCAGTTGCTTGAGCTTTGCCGACAGGTTCTCGCGCTCGGCAGCGGGTATTTCGATGCCTGGCGGCGGCAATTGCTTGATGGGAGGCAACTTCGGCTCAGCCGCGCCGACGAACGTGGCGTGAACGAACAGAAGCGCGATCGCGGAGATAACTATCAGAGCTTGGCGAACCATGTCAGGTCTTTCCTAGCCACGGAGGGATTTGTTTTCACCGCAAAGACGCCAAGGGCGCAAAGGAGGCCATCGGCAGCAAGGCCAACCACGACGGCACAACGACACGACGCAAGAGGATTCACCACAGAGTCACCAAGAAGACCACAAGGGAACGGGTCAGCAGGAGAAAAGGAGAAACTGCTTAGCCGCAAGGCCATAGGCCCGCGCATCCATCTCCCCCATTCATCACTCATCATTCCGCATTCATCACTTCTTCCTTTGCGCTCTTTGCGTCTTTGCGGTAAACACTCATTTTGAAGCGCCGCGCGAGCGGAGCCACATCATCACCCCTTCGGCCGTGGCCAGATTCGTGGCCAGCGGCACGTGATGCACGTCGCACACCCGCATCAGCGCCGACACGTCGGGCTCGTGCGGCTGGGCCGTCAGTGGATCGCGAAAGAAGATCACGGCCGCGATCTGGTTCAGGGCCACGCGGCCGCCAATGATCAGGTCGCCCCCGTCCGGCCCGTGAGCCACGCACTCGACCGCGAGCTTCAAGCGCTCGTTCAAGATGCTGCCGGTCGTGCCCGTGGCCACCAGCGGCATGGTGCGCAGGAAGTCGAGGTGCCGTTCGGCGAACTCGACCATCAGCGACTTGCGTTGATCGTGCGCGATCAGGGCAATCTGCAGCGGCATCGTGCGACCTTTACTTCTTCATAAGAGAATTGAACCGCAAAGACGCAAAGGACGCTAAGTAGACAAAGACTGTTTGAATCGCAGAGGACGCAGTGGTGCGCGAAGACGAAAAACTGTCTTCTCCTCCTCCGCGATTCTCCGCGCACTCTGCGATTTACTCTTCTGTATTTCCTTTGCGCTCTTTGCGCCTTTGCGGTGAAAAAAAGCCTCTCCAAGTCAAAACCACTCCGCCGGGGCGAGTGCTAGCACGACGCTATCGTAGTCCGCCGCCGGTTTTGCGTAAACGATTGCTCTTGCATTAGTGGCCCGCGAAACTCGCCTTGTCCCTGGGGGCCAGCGCCGATATTCTCGCCCCCGTCTCGTCACCCCCGTGGCCGCGACGGCCGGCACATTGCTTGCCGCGCCGCGTGCTGGCCGCGCATCTCTTCTCTCGCAGAGCAAGTCACCCACATGCCCGCTGAACCCACCTCCGCCGCGCCGGTTACTTCGGTCCCCTTGTTCGACAATCAACGCCAGTACCGCGAGTTGGCCGCCGATATCCAGGCCGCGATCGCCCGCGTTTGCGAGTCGGGCCGGTTCATCATGGGGCCCGACTGCCAGGTGTTCGAGGACGCGGTGGCCAAGTATTGCGGCGTGCCCCACGCGATCGGTTGCGCCTCGGGGAGCGATGCGCTGCTGCTGGCTCTGATGGCCGCCGGCGTCGAAGCCGGCCACGAAGTGATCGTGCCGAGCTACACGTTCTTTGCCACGGCCAGCGCCGTGACCCGACTGAACGCCAAGCCGGTCTTCGTCGACATCGACCCGGTGACGTACAATCTCGACCCGGCCGCGGTCAGCGCCGCGATCACGCCGGCCACGCGGGCGATCATTCCCGTCCATTTGTTCGGCCAGTGCGCCGACATGGCGGCTATCAATCACATTGCCCACACCTTGGGGCTGACAGTGATCGAAGACGCCTGCCAGGCGATCGGCGCCGAGTATCGCGGCGTCCGCGCGGGCAACCTGGGCGAGATGGCCTGCTTCAGCTTTTATCCGACCAAGAACCTGGGCGGCTTTGGCGATGGCGGACTGCTGACGACCAATCGCGCGGACTTTGCCGAGCGGCTGCGACTGCTGCGGGCCCACGGCATGCAGCCGCGCTATTATCACCAGTTGGTCGGCATCAACAGCCGGCTCGACTCGCTGCAAGCGGCGGTGCTGAACGTCAAGCTGCCCCACCTGGAACGCTGGACCAAGGCCCGGGCCGAGCTGGCCACGCGATACCAGCAATTGTTCACGGCCTCTGGCCTGCACAAGATCGTCACCTTGCCGACCGTGGCCGACGACTGCCGCAGCGTGTGGAACCAGTTCGTCATTCGCGCGCCCGAAGGGAAACGCGACACCTTGCGTCAGCACCTGGCCGACAAGAAGATCGGCACCGAGATCTATTACCCCGTGCCGCTGCACCAGCAGCAATGCTTCGAGTACCTCGGCTATGCCGAAGGTTCATTGCCCCACACCGAGCAGGCGGCTCGCGAGACGCTGGCCCTGCCGATCTTCCCCGAACTGACCGCGGCCGAGCAAGAAGCGGTAGTCAGCCAGATTGCCGCCTTCTACGGCGTCGCGCGTCAGTCGGGCACGGACACCGCGCCAACTCCGCGCCGCGGCTCGCAGCGGAAAGCAGCGTAGGAAACGATAAACGCGAAACGATGAACGATAAACGGCGGACAAGAAGCGATCAGCCGCCCACGTTCCTGCCTTTCATTTATCGTTTATCGTTCATCATTGATCGTTTCTTTTAGCCGGTTCATCGTGTAATACGCCTCGGCGTGCAGCAGCGGCTGATCCTGCGCCGAGCGCACCCCGTCGGCGTGCAACTCGTGTACGTGCCCGCGCTGCAGGCCATCGACGAACAATCGCACGTGCCGGCCGTCGCTCGACACTTCGGCCTTGGTAATCGTCGGCTTGGTGGCGTCGACCTCGGGGCTGCCATACGTCTTTTGATAGATGTATGTGTAAGTCGACAGCTTGTACGAGCTCACATCGCCGGCGGTCTTGGCCTCGACCGGCTCGGTGAACTCCAGGTCAAAGCCGTCGGGCATGGCCCGCATGTGCAGAATCTCGAACGGCGTCTTGCCAGTCCAGACGAGTCGTTCGAGCGCGAACGGACTGCGCCCGCGCGAACCCCAGCCTCGATTCGTGCCGTTCGCGAACAACGACCCGTCGGGCGTGAACAACAAGCCGAGCGTCCCCGAGGCGAACCCTTGCCGGAACGGGAAGCACGCCCCTTGATAGTGGCCGTCGACTTTTTCCAGGTCAACTCGCATCACCGTGCTATGGGATTGGTCGGCGACGAACATTTGTTCTTTGAACGGCCCGAACTTGCCCGTCGTGTCGCACTCGACGCCGCTGGCCGACTGCCCCATCTTGGGATACGGAAACCAGACGGCCGGCAGCAGCAGCGCCGGGTTCTTGTCGGCTTCCAGGTGCATCCGCCCGCCACTCTCGGGCGTCTCGGGCCGTGGACCGGCCGCGTCGCCGGTCACGTCGTACCAGCGCAGACCATCCGGGTGGCCGACAAACCCGCCGGTTTGCAACACCTTCAAGCTGCACACGCCGTTCCAGGGCCCCTGGTTGTCGGTATAGAACATGTCGCCGGCGGCGTTCGCCCCCATGCCCCCTGGCGAGCGAATGCCCGTGCAGACCGGCGTCAGCTTGCCGTTGGGCGAAACGCGCACGCACCAGCCGCGGTACTTCACCTGGCTGCTGAACGACCCAGTCAGACAGAGCGTCACCCACAGTTCGCCCTTCCGATCGAACTTGGAACCGAAGGCGTACTCGTGGTAATCGCCCGAGATGTCCCAGCCGTCCGCGACCGTCTCGAACACGTCGGCGCGTCCGTCGTCGTTCGTGTCGAGCAGGCGTGTCACCTCGCCGCGCTGAACGGCATAGAGAACGCCATCTTTCTGGGCCAGGCCCAGCACTTCGTGCAGGCCCGCCGCAAAACGGTGATATTTGACGTCGCTGGGCGGATCGCTGAACGCCCCTTCGACCAGATAAACCTCGCCACGCCGCGTCGAGACGGCCAGCTTCCGGCCGGGCATTAGCTCGATCGCGCCGGCTTCGAGCACGATGTCATCGGGAATCGGCAACGTAATCAGCCGGTAGTATTCATTCTCGGCCGCGGCATCGGCGGCACGCGTGGAAGTGGTGACATGTGACAACACCAGCGCGGTCAGCGCGACGATCGCCTTGATCCCCTCTCCCCTCCGCGTAAGAGGGCTAGGGTGAGGAGTCTGCGCTGGTATCAGCTTCTTACCCCTCACCCGGTTCGCCGCGCGAACCACCCTCTCTCGCAAGGGGCGAGGGTGCGCGACTGCGTCGCGAAGGGGAATATGGACGACGGTGCTCATGAGGTTACTCACCATTGATAGGTCTGAATGATTTCAGCCCGGGTGTTGTGGAACTCGACCGGGACGATCAGTTCGTGCTTGGCACCGGCCGCACGGACGCGCGGGCTCGCGCCGGACGATTCGATCCGCAGCTTCCAAATCTTGTCGACGTTGTACCAGCCATCGCCGGCAGGCTCGATCGAGCTGGCCAGCGCGGCCCGGTAGTACAGGTGCTTCGCCGGCTGCGCGCTTTGCAGCTTGAGCGTGCGACGGAAGCTCTTGGTCTTGTCGGCCACGATCGGCGTCGGCTGGTCCTCGACCGCGACCCCGTTCACCGAGTAGAGGAACGTCGGCCGCCGAGCGTCGTCGAGCCGGTAGCCTTGGAAATGGCTGTCGGTCTCGCGCGTCAACGTGGCCGGCCAGGCCTCGTCGTCCTTGGCAAGCGCGGCCAGCGGCAGCCCGTCGACCAGCGGGATCACTCGATCCCCCAGCGGCGGCTGGAACCCTTCGCTGCGGCCGCTCCAGTGGCGCGACGCGTCAATGAACGCTCCCTGCCAGATCAGCGCCAGTCGCAATTGCGCCGCGTCGAACGCCAGATCGAGCTTCTCGGGATAACCAACGGCAATGGCCCGCGGGCCGGCCCCTTCGATGAAGTTGCGGTAGACAATTGGCTCGTCCTTGGCCACCAGTTCGATCGGCTGGCCGCCGACCCCTTGCGGCGGCCGCGCCTTCTCGCCGTCGAGCAGGTAAATCCACAGCGCGGCAATCTGCTTGTCGCTGTCCCCTTCGTACATCGTGCCGAACACGCTCTTGCCCGTCTTGGGCCAGGCGCTCGGCATCCGCGTGCCGAGACGAAACGCCGGCGGGTCGCGGACGTAAGCGGCGAACCACTCGCGGCGCAGTCGCTTGGACATCATCCCCATGTCAATCGACTGGATACCCTCGGCCTGGTACTTGCCAAAGGTGTGGCACTTGATGCACGAAAAGCCCTGGCTGCCGGCCAGCAACCGCCCCTGGTCCTTGGTCAGATAGTCGGGCTCGTCGAGCGTCGGCGCGGCAGGCAACTTGCGGGTGTCAGCTTTGTCGAACGCCTCGACCAGCGGCTTGACGTTTTCCTCGCCAAAGGCCGGCATCCGTGTGTGCATGTAAGGACGGGTCTTCTGCTTGTTGACCAGCACCGTTCCTTCTTTCAACACGCGCTCCAGCCAGCCGCGCGTGAGCTTCAGCCCCACGCCGGTCAGCGCCGGCGGCAGGCGCCCCTCGTCACCCATCTCTTTGATCGACGTCAGGAACGAATCGTCGCGCCCCGGCTCGACGCCGCCACGGCTATCGCGCTGGTGACAGGCATGGCAATTGAACGCCAACAGCGTGCGGGCGATCACCGTGGCCGGATCCTTGGCATCGACCGACGGGGCCGAGGAAATCAACGCGGCATGCAAGGCCTTGCGCTGCTCGGTGCTGAGGCCGAAGCGCGGCGCGCTGCCCGAGGGATTCACCGCCAAACAGCCCGCCGGTTTGCCGGCTTTGACCAGCGATGGGGCCTTCAGGGTCGAGGCGATCGGCTGGTCTTCGTGGCGCACCTCGTGGCAGTTGGCACACCCTTGCCTGGCAAACAGCTCGCGCCCGCGCGCGGCCAGCTTGGGGTCAACGACGAGTTGATCCTTGCCCATCGAGGGAGGTTCGCCATCACGCGCCAGCGACAACGCGCCGACGATGTCGCCGCGCGGCAGGTTCGGGCTTTCGAATTCCAGTTCGAGAATTCCCTCGCCGCCGCCGTTAAAGTATTCGACCACGACCTCGTGCGATCCGCGGTCCAGAATCATCAGCCCGTCCTTGGTCTGCGTGGCGTGGAGGCCGTCGTTGTCGACCACGCGCACGCCGTCGATGGTCAGTCGGCTGCCATCGTCGCTGGTCAGATAGAACGTGTACTCGGCCTTGGCTTCCAGGCGCAGATAACCAGTGAAGCGCATGCCGAAATCATTGTCGCGTCGGGCCAGATCAAGATTAAAGCCCAGGCTTTCGCCGCGCGACTTGGGTTCCTTTTGCGCCAGCTCGTCAACGCTTTCAAACCCCCGGCGCCAGGCTTCGTATCGGAGGTTCGCCTCCCCCTCGACGTCGCGCAGGAAGTAGTGGGCGATGTCGTTGGCCTCTTGATTCGTCAGCCCCAGCTTGGGCATCCGCCCCGCCGGACGCGCCGCGTGCGGATCGGCCAGGAACTTGGACAGCGTGCTGGCCGTGTACTTCTCGGCCAGGTTCCCCCACGGAATCGACGTGGCCAGCCGCTCCTTGGCGTCCGGCGCATCGTGACACGCCAGGCAGCCAATCTGATTCAGCAACTTCAAACCCCGGCTAGCGGCCGCCCGGTCTGGTATCTGATCGCCCGTGGCCTTCGACGCCAGCGAGACCAGATAGTGCGTCAAGGCTTCGACCTGCTCGGCTTTTTCGGCCGCGGGCAAGTGGGCCAACACGTCGGGCATTGTCGCGCCGGGCTTCACGCCGTGCGGATCGGCCAGGTAGCGGCGGAGCCAAGCGGTGCGGGCGCGCTCGGCCACGTTATTCAAGTTCGGTCCGGCCTTGGCGATGAAGTGGGGCGCCAGTGGCTTGTCGACCTGATGACACTTGGTGCAACTCAACTCACCCAGCAGCAAGCGGCCTCCTTCGGCCAGCGCCTCGGGCTGCTGCTGATCGGGGGCGGCAAAGAACCGCTCGAACGTCGGCACGATCGGATGCGTGGGCCCCGCCGGGGGCGACTTGGGTTTGTCCGATTTCGAGTCGGCGGCGGGGGCGTGGGCTGCGCTGCCGAGAACGTCGATGCAGAGAACAGCAAACAGGAGACACGTGTGGCGCAGCTTCATCAAACCCTGGCCTCGACAACACGAGCAGAAAAGCGCAATGGGCGGGACTTGCACTTTAATTGAGAAGATGGCGCATCGCCAGAGTCTGGCGAGGGTGATCTGTTGGCAGCGCGGCGCAAGATTGTGGCGGGACCCTCATCCGTCGGCTAGCGCCGCCACCTTCTCCCGAGGGGAGAAGGGTTGATGGACACCGTCACACGCTTCTAACCATCCAATCGCAATTCACAACGGGCCTTTCCCTAGCCCCTAGTCCCTCGTCCCTAGCCTCTCTTCTTCCCCTAGCAACTAGCAACCAGCAACTCGCAACTTCCCCCGCCTCACTTTGCCATTGGGCTGTTGCGCAGGATGTCGAGCAGGAAGACCTTCGGGAACGGCAGGTCCATCAGCTTTAGCAGATGCTCATAGCGATGGATCGCGTCGATCATCAACAGCCCGGTCGGGTCGTCGGCCAGGAACGCATTGGCGTCGAGCACCTTTCGCCAGTGCTGAAACGACTGCTCGAATAGCGTGTGGGCGCGCACCAGGTCCGCTTCGTTGAAGGCCACCGTGGCGCGGTGGACGTCCAGCCGCGCCTGCCGCGCGTCGGTGGTCTGTTCCAGGTTGATCCGCGAGCGCCAGTAATCGAAGTTGACGACCTCGCGGTTGCTCTTGATGGTGTCAACGCGGACGTTGATGCGGGCCGCCTCTTCGGCCAGGCGTTTGGCCTCGGCCGCCTGGGGACCGGTGACGCGATTGCCCAGTTCCAGGTACGTGACGTCCATTTTCGAGTCGGCCAGGCCGGCGTAGCCTTGCTGCTCGCTGGTCCGCTCGGCCGCAGGTGTGTCATAGGCGCGACGTTCCTCGGCGCTGAGCGCGGCGTACTTTTCCTGCTTCAGGGTTTCGCGCAGCTCGGGCCCGACAATGGCGTCGAGCTTCGCGGCCGCGGCATCGCGCTCTTTCTGAACCCGTTCCAATTCTTCGAGCCGAAAATGGATGCCACTCCCGGCGATGAACTCGCGCTGGCCAAAGGCTCGCCAGTCCCGGTCGGCTTGCTGCCACCCGGCCAGGATGCGGGCCGTCATGTCACGGTCGATTTCGCCGAAACGGGCTTCGTATTCGTGCCAGGCCTCGCGCCGCGCGCCCGGCGCGGGGCCGCGATCGGCCACGGTCTGGATCGCTTGCAGATGATCGTCCTCCAAGGCCGCGGCGTAATAAACCTGGGCCATCGTGGTGCGCGAATAGAACAGCGGCGGCGACAGCGACACCTGCACCACCCGCGGATCGTTGCTGGGCTGCTCGACGGATCGTTCGGCCAGCTTGTAATACTCTTTGCCAAACAAGAAGTTGTCGCGCTCGTGGACTGCTTGCCGGTGATGGAAGTCGTCGTCGTCATGGAACATTTTGCGGAACAACAGCCGTTCGTCGCTACGGCCGAGACGGTGAATGGCAAACCAACCGGTTTCCATCAGCAACCGCGGATCGTTCTCGTTGTACTCGCGGCCAACTTCCAGGAAGTCCAAGCCGCGAATCACGTACTGATAGCGCTGGCGATAGTCGTCCCACTCGGCGGCGATGTTGTACGACAAGTTCCAGGTCTGATTGCGCCAGACGGCCACGAAGTTGGGCTGCAAGTACGCGATCTGCTGGTACGCGGCCGAGAGCCGCGTCCAGTCCTTCTTCATCTTGTAGTCGTCGGCTTTGTTCCAGAGGATGGTCGAGGCGACGCCGCGCAGTCCCAACGTCGCCAGCTTGATCGTCTCGCTGGCCGGGTCGATCTTCCCCAGGTTCGATTGCCCCAGCCGGTAATGCTCGCGCTGCTGGGCCAGATGTCCCCCCGGCTGGCCGCGCCCGCCCCCGCGCGTGGCGGGCTGCCCCAACCAGGCCAACGGCAGCAACAGCGCCGCCGCCAGCGCCAGGTAGATCAGCTTGCGTCGCGTCGACGGGTGCATCAGTCAAGCTCCCGCAATTTGAAACCCAGGTAGCCAAAGATGACCAGCGGCGCCACGTCCGCCAGCGTGGTGACCGACAGTTGGGCGATCAGATCGAAGGGAATGTCGTACCCCTGGGCCAAGTAATCTTCCAAGCTGAAGCGCAGCATCTCGGGTGTCGCCCCCTCGATCAGCCACAACACCCAGCGGATGATCTCGTCAAAGAACATAGCCACGTCCATGCCCATGCTCTCGGGTAGCGGCTGTTCCAAGTTCTTGTGCTGGTACAGGCGGACCATCGCCTCGATGGTCCCTCCGCCCGGGGTCTGGTTGTGGGCCAACTGCCGGACGAAGTCATGAAAGAATCCTATCACCAGCATCAAGAGGGTGGCCAGCCAGGCCACGCCCGAGTTCAAAAATGTGCTCCAACTGACCGCCACCGCCACGACCACGACCATTTGCAGCCACAGCCCGAAGTACGCCTTCAAAAAGTTCGCCGGCACGCCCCCTTCGCTTTCGAGCAAGTAGACGCTCGTCTGCCCCATGCCCAGGAACTGCTCGTTGTCCAGACACTGGACCACCAGGTCAACGCGGCCATCGACGATCAGATCCTTGAACAGCTCGACCGAGCGCCCCTGGCTGTCGACCAAGCGACGCGGGAATAGGTGCGTGTCGACCGTGTACTCGCGAGCCAGAAAGTGCAACGGCGCGCTGGTCAGCCCGTTGCGAGGATTGCGCAAGGTCACGCTCCCCGCCACGCCGCGCTCGATGTCACCCCGGTGCGTGCGACGGACCAGCAGATTCATATCGACGCGCAGCCCTTGCGGATAACGATCGGCCGTCACTTCGTCGAACGACCAGGTGGCCGAGGCCAGCGAGCCGCCAAAGATGTAACGGTGATGGGTCCATTCGCCGACGTTCGTCCCCTGTTCGGCCGGATTGCCGAACCGATCGATGAACCGCAACTTGCCATACTGGGGCACCCGGGCGCGGAATTGCCCCTCGGGTCCGCCCACGTCATAGACGACCTGGCCGCCGCGCTCGCTGGTGACGATCGGGTGCCAGTGCCCTTGCACAATGTCGGTCGAACCGCGGCCGTCGGCTTCGATCGTCACCCGGTGGCGATGATGCCGATCGAGCGACGTCCGCCCGGTGCGAATCGCCCGCACGTCGGCATTCGGCGAGCTGATGTTCGCCATCTCGCCCGGGTCCACTTCGTGGCGATGAAACAAGGCCGAGTGTACGAACAGGTACATCAACAATCCCATCAGCACCAGCATGCCGGTGCCGATGGTCACGCCGCCGAGCATCCGCCCCAGGACAATCTCGGTGGCCCGGGTCGGCTTGGTGACAATCGTGTAGATGGTCTTTTGCTTGATGTCGTTCGGCAGTCCCGTGCAGCCCAGCAGAACGACCGTGGCCAACACCAGCAGCACAACGGCCCAGTGGACGCTGCTGACGTAGAGCACGGCCGGATCGGGACTGGCCCGATCAAGAAACCAAAGGGCCAGCGGCAGAATCAGCAGCAAGAACAGCAAGAAGCCAATCAGGCCGTGCCGGCGCGTGGCCTCGCGCACGGTCAGCCAGGCGATGGCCCGAATGCGGCGGAGCGACGTCGACACCAGGTCGCTGAACAGCGTGACCAGCCAATTGATCGGCCGAGCCGAGGCCCGATCGAAGCCGATCTGCTGTCCGGTGTGAACCAGCACGACGAGCGCCGCCGCGACGACCAGCATGACCAGGCAAGCCATCACCCCGGCCCAAGTGGCAGCCGCGCCGGGCAGCCACTGGTCGAACGACGGTAATGGTTCCTCGAGGTTCATGGTGGTTGGTCAGTTGTTGAAAAGGCGATTAGCAGTTAGCAACTAGCGATTAGTAAGAAGTAGCATGCGCCGGCATCCAGTGACCCTTCTCCCCCCGGGAGAAGGTGGCGGCGCTAGCCGTCGGATGAGGGTCCCGACTCAATCTTGTTTCGCATTGCATTAAGTGATTCGCTCTGTGCGTGGAACATTGCAGAAGTACAACGAGCCAGTTCGATGACCCTCATCCGGCCTTCGGCCACCTTCTCCCGGTGGGAGAAGGGTTGATGGAAACTCGTCTCCAGCCTCGTGCTCCTCGCCTCCGACCCCTAGCCTCTAGCCCCTAGCCCCTCTTCTCCCCCACGCCGGCCGGGGCGCTTCGCGCTTTCATCGACAATTCTCAAGAACAAATCTTCCAGCGTCGTGGTCGGGTGTTCGACCGACAGCACCTGCCCGCCGTGGCGTTCGACGACGGCCCGCACTTCGGCCACCGCTTCGGGGCCAAGGGCCGAGGTACGAATCGCGGTCTGATCTTGCTGCTGGACAAGCGACTCGACGCGGCCGATTTCCTTCAGCTCACCTTCGTAAAGGATCGCGATCCGATCGCAGACATCCTGCACGTCGGCCAGCAGGTGGCTGCACATCAGAATCGTCTTCCCCTGATCGCGCAGCCGCAGGATCAGCTCCTTCACCTCGCGGGTGCCCAACGGGTCGAGCCCCGAGGTCGGCTCGTCCAGGACGATCAGCTCGGGATCGTTGATCAGCGCCTGGGCCAGACCGATCCGCCGGGCCATCCCTTTGGAATACTCCTTGAGGGGGCGGCGGCGGGCCTTGTCGAGCTTGACCAGCTTGATCAGCTCTTCGATCCGCTGTCGGCGCACGGCCGCGGGCATGTCGAACAGCCGGCCGTAGAAGTCGAGGGTCTCTTCGGCGTTGAGGAACCGGTACAGGTAACTTTCCTCGGGCAGGTAACCGATCCGCTCGTTCTTCTCGACGTCGGATGCCTTGCGCCCCAGGACCAGAATCTCGCCTTCGGTCGGAAACAGCAGACCCAGCAACAGCTTGATCGTGGTGGTCTTGCCCGAGCCGTTCGGCCCCAGCAGGCCGAAGATTTCGCCGCGCTTCACGTTCAGATCCAAGGCGTTCAGGGCGCGGACCTTGGACCGCCCCCAAAAGTCGCGATAGACCTTGGTTAGGTTGCGAATCTCGATCACGGACTCGGCAGCGGCGGCAGTGGGCATAGGTGCGATCGCTCGGGGGCGGTGTGGCGTGGCTTGTGGAAACTATAGTCGCAAGAAGTTGCTGGTTGCTAGTTCCGAGTTGCTAGTCAGGCATATGCAGCAGACTTTCACTAGCAACTAGCAACCAGCCGCTAGGAACTTTTTTCCTTGAACTTCTTCGTAATCTCGACCAGCGGGCCTTCGACCGCCATTCGTTCCAGGCTCGACGCGCCGACGAAACCTTGGCAATCGGTTCGGTCGAGCACGTATCGCGCGTCGTCCGGCGTGGCAATCGGCCCGCCGTGGCACAGGAAGAAAATGTCGCTGCGTACCGCCCGAGCCGCGTCGATCACCGCTTGGGTCTTGCGTACCGCGTCGTCCAGCGAGCAAGCCGCGCCGGTCACGCCAATCGACCCGCCGACCGTCGTGCCGACGTGGGCGATGATGGCGTCGGCACCCGACTGGGCCATGGCTCGCGCTTCGTCCGGCGTGGCCACATAGACGATCGAGAACAGGTCCATTTTGCTGGCGATGGCGACCATCTCGAATTCTTTCTCGACGCTCATACCGGTTTCTTCCAGCACCTGGCGGAACTGGCCGTCGACGATGGTGTGCGTGGGAAAGTTGTTCACGCCCGAGAAACCCATCTCTTTCACTTTGAGCAGCCAATGCCACATCCGCCGCCGCGGATCGGTGGCGTGGACGCCACAGATGACCGGCACCTGGTCCACGACTGGCAACACTTCGTGCTCGCCGATCTCCATGGCGATGGCGTTGGCGTCGCCGTACGACATCAGCCCCGCGGTCGAGCCGTGACCGGCCATGCGAAAGCGTCCCGAGTTATAGACAATCAACAGGTCGGCCCCGCCCCGCTCGATGAACTTGGCCGAGATGCCCGTGCCGGCGCCGGCCGCGATGATCGGCTCGCCCCGGTCGAGGGCGGCTTGCAGACGCGCGCGGACCTCGGCCCGGGTGTAAGGGTTGCCGCGGCCGGTCCAGGGATTGGGCATGGTCAGATTGCTCGCGCCGGGATGAGAGACTGGAACGATGAGATAAACTGTGCCGCGCGTGCGAGGGCGTTATACGGTCAACGTCGAGCAAGCTTGCCCCCTTCCACTCGTGTGGGACACAGGGCCCCCGGTCATTGACCAGGGGCTAATGCGAGGGGAACGCTCACGCGGCACGCATCCCATTCTAAAGAACCGCGCGGCACGCTGGCAGCCGGTCGAGATTCCATTTTCTGCTTTCGTTAGCAGCAGACATGAACCCTCTGGGGCGGCATTTCGCCGGTCGATCTTCCATCAAACAGCGCCGGTCGGCTACATTCAAAGCGTCAGCTCGGCAGGCGTGGCGAAAGATGTGAGGCCCTTACCTGGGAGACGGTTGCGGTGAAGCGAATCGGTATTCTCACCGCTGGCGGCGACACGCCAGCGCTCAACGCCACGATTTTCGGCGCGGTAGCCAGGGCCAACCAGTTGCGCATCGAAGTGATTGGCCTGATCAAAGGCTTCAATTGCTTGTTCGACGCGCGGGTTCCCCACTTGCCGCTGAACCCGCTGTTCAGCACCATCCCGGAACTCGACGCCACCTATGGCGGCACCGTGCTGGGGGCCTCGCGCGACTTTGTCGACCCCAACGACACGGCGGCCTTGTCGCGGATTGCCGACCGCTTGGCCCGGCTGAAGGTCGAAGGGCTGATTTGCATTGGCGGCGACGGGACATTGAACGGCCTGCAGCCGTTGTGCGACATGCTGCCGACGGTCCTGGCCCCCAAGACGATCGACAACGATCTGGGATTGAACTACGCCAACGAAGCCGACGAATGGATGCGCCAGCCGGCCGAGAACACGGAGGGCTACAAATACGTGCGCCAGCCGCCGCGCAACACGCTCGACCTGGAACAGATGATCAACTACGCCACGCCGGGCTATGCCACGGCGGTGTTCGTCTCGGTGTCGGGTGTTGAACGGCTGCGCACGACGGCTGAAAGCCACCGCCGAGTCGGCATTGTCGAGGTGATGGGACGCCACTCGGGCTACATCGCGCTCGGCTCGTCCTATGGCCAGCCCGACCTGGTGCTGGTGCCCGAATGCCCGCTGAACATCGAACGGCTGGTCGATCGGGTCAAAGAGATTTACGACTTGCAGCAGAACGTGGTGATCGTCTGCGGCGAGGGAATTGTTGGACCCGATGGCGTCGAGCTGGGGGCCGAAAAGGCGGTTCGCGATCCGGCCGGCAACGTGTCCCTGACCGGCGCGGCCGAGGCGCTGCGCAACGTGTTGATCGAACGGATTGGCGACAATTACTTCTCGCGCTATGGCGATTCCGCCCGCAACGCCATCTTCACTCGCAAGATCGGCCACACCCAGCGCGGCGGGCGGCCGCTCTTGTTCGACCGGTTCTACGCCTCGCAGCTGGGCGGCAAGGCGGTCGACATGCTGCTCGAAGGGCAGAACAACGGCGTTTCGACCTTGAAGTGGAGCCGCACGCAAGGCTTCCAGGTCAGCAGCATCGACGCCAACAAGCTGCGCGATCGCTGGGGGATGATCCACGCCCGCGAGATGCATCCGGCGTTTTACGACGCCGAGGGAATGAAGCCATCGAAGCTGGGGATTGAATACCTGATGCCTATTTTCACCAGCGCCATCGGCCACGACGACGTCGAGCACATGCGGCAGACGATGTTCGACAGCGGCAACCTGGGCCGGCCGTATCACTCGGTCAACATCGACATCGGCCGCCGCACGAAGTATCTGTCGAACCCCGCCGAGCGGTAGAACTCCGCTCGCGCCAGCCTGGCAAACTCAACCACCCCACAAGCCCAGGGGCCTCACCCCCTGGGCTCTCTTTTTTGTCTAATCGCTAATTGCTAACCGCTAATCGCTCCCGCTATTTCGTCTCGGCGCTCGCCACTACGCCCGGATAATCGCGCCACAGCCAGCGCATGGTGTCGGGGAAGATCGACCCGCCGTGCTTGCCGCTGTGCTTGCCGTCGCCAAAGACGAACTTGTAGTCGTACTTGGCGAACTTTAGCGCGGCTTCCATCTCGAGATTGGCCAGCGGCCAGTTGCCGTGCTCGTTGTCCAGATCGTTCGAGCCGTCCTGCAGAAACAGACGGAGCGGCTTGGGCGGCGTCTTGCGAATCATCGCGTGATAGACGTGCCCGCCGCGGATGTTGGTGAAGCTGCCGATGTGGCTGACCACTTTGCGAAATTCGTTCGGCCGCTCCCAGGCCACCGTGAACGAGCAGATGCCGCCGGAGCTGTTGCCGCAGATCGCCCGACCGGCGGGGTCGTCGGTGATCTTGTAGTTCTTCTTCACCTCGGGAATGATCTCGTCGAGCAGGAACCGCGCGTACTGATCGCCCAGCGAATCATATTCAAAGCTGCGATTCGAGCGAGGCTTGGCCTTGGGATCGGCCGGCGGCTTCTCGAACGGGAACACGCCCGGGTTGATGAACACGCCGATCGTGACTGGCATTTGCTTGCGGGCGATCAGGTTGTCGAATACGACCGGCACGCGGTATTGACCCTTTTCGTTGACCATGCCGCCGCCGTCCTGAAACACCATCAGACAAGCCGGCTGGGATCCGTCGTATTGGGCTGGCACATAGATCCACCAATCGCGAACGGTCCCCTCGAAGACCTTGCTCTTCCAAGGCTCTTGCTGGGTGACTTTGCCTTGCGGGACGCCCTCGTGCCGTTCGCTGTCAGGCCCCAGCACGTAATCGTCGATGGCCAAGGCGGAGGAGGCGAAGACGCAGCAGAGGGTAAGTGCGAGCGTCAAGTAACGCATGAAAGTTGGCTCCTAAAAGTTGCTAGTTGCTGGTTCCTAGTTGCTAGGCAGACGCAAAAGACTGACGTCGAGAAGGTTCTTACTAGCCGCTAGCAACCAGCAACTAGCAACTTCTCCTGGTCTTACTTCTTCTTCTCCGGCGCCAAGCTAACCGGCGGCGTGGTATCGGCGAACTTCTTCCACTCGGCGTCGAGCGCCTCGACGCTGGGCAGGCCACGATGAACGAACAGCCCGTACCGCAGCCGCAACGGCGTGCCCGGCTCGATCGTTACCGGCCCGTCGAACGAGACGCCGGTCCCCATCCAGCCGTCGTCGCGGACATGGTACTTGGTCGGGTGATTCACATTCGTCGGGTGGTCCATCAGCGTGATCCCTTCGATCACGCCATCGGCCACGGCGCCCGAGTAGTCGCACCAGCGGGCCGGCTTCCAAAAGACCTGCTTCTCGTTGACGTCGCCGTTGCTATTACGAATCTGGCCGCCGCCGTCGCGCACGCCCAGGCTTTTGGCCATTCGCACCGCCACTGGGCCGAACGAGGTCTTGCCGAACGTGGCCGGGCTTTGTGGCGCGCTGAACTCCAGATCGATCAGCAGCCGCCACTGATTGTCTTCGAGCGGCTCGACGGTCAGCCGCCGCCGCTCGGTCAGAAACGTCTTGCCGTCCGGCGCGATCCAGGCGTTCACCGCCGTCAACGACGCCGCTTCGTCGCCGTCGTCGTAGCGCTCGATCCGCTGCGGGACGATGCGACCCGACTTGGTCGTATCTCCCCAGAAGTCAATACCGTTGACGTCATGATGGGCGACCCAGACCGAGTTGTGGTGGCTGTGCGTCACGGGATCGTGCGGGTGCCCCATGCGGGTCAGCGCGCGGCCGCTGGGGCCGATGATCGGATAGACGAACGGCCGCTTCAGGTCGGCGCGACGCCAGTAGCGCGCCAACTCGACCCCGTCGCGCAGGAAGGTGTCGTAATCGACTCCTGGCAAGGCTTGCAGTCGCGGGATCGGTTGGGGCCGCAACGGCGGCGGCTCGTCGGCGGCGGCACCACGGACGAACACACAAGATAACGCGACAAAGAACAGCAAGGCGCGCAGCGACATAATCAACTCACCACGACAAAGGAATCGGGAAGGCTGCCAAGCGAGGACCATCAACAGGCGGGATATTGACCCTTGTATGCAGCTCCTGGAACAGTTGCAAGCGCTTTGCTTCAATGCCGAAAAACTTAAGCATTCGACCACGACGAACACGACGTAGGAAATGATGAGTGCGGAGTGATAAGTGATGAATGCTGAAACACCAATGACCACGTGTTAAAGCATGCTTTTCGCTCACCTTTTCAATGTCTTCTCTGCGCCCTCCGCGTCTCTGCGGTTCAAATTGCACCATTTTCCAACGTCGTGTTCGTCGTGTCGTCGTGGTCGAATCCCGAGTGCTTCCCGCTCCTCCTGCGGTCTTCTCTGCGGCCCCTGCGTCTCTGCGGTGAATCCTCTTCTCTCGTGTCACCAAACCGTCGTGGTTAGTTTTCTTCCTTCGAAGAACCCGGTTCATCGAACGGGCTGGGTTGCGATTCGAACTCGTCCAGGTCTGCCTCCGAGTAGCCGAAGTGGTGCGCCAATTCGTGGATCACCGTGCGGCGAATCTCGTAGACCACCTCGGCCCGACTGCGGCAGGCTCGTTCGATCGGCCGCTTGAACAGTAGGATTCGGTTCGGCAAGTGGTCGCCGTATTCCTGCTCGGTCACCGCGTGACCCTGAAACAGACCGAACAGGTCGTCGGGAGATTCGAGTTCCATCTCCTCGCACAGCGCGGGCGACGGCGACAGCTCGACATCGACGACCACGTTCTCGAGCCAGGCATGAAACGGCGCCGGCAGTTGACCCATTGCCTCGCGCGCCAAAGCCACAAACGCGCGCATCGACATTCGCGGCCGGTCGTTCATTGGGATTTTCACCGCAAAGACGCAAAGGTCGCAAAGAAAAAAAGGCAATCTGAATCGCAGCGAGCGCTGAGATGCGCAGGGGATGGATTTCACCCTTTTCTCTCAGCGACCCTCCGCGCTCTCTGCGTTTAACTTCCCTGTGTTTTCTTTGCGTCCTTTGCAGTTCAATTTCTCCCCGTGTTATTTCTTGGGAGCCGCCACTTGTGGGGCTTCCGCTTCAGCGCGGGCTAGCACGCCCGGCCCGCGGCGCACGTGCAACATCACGGCCGGCGTCGCCGCCGGCGGGACCGGATCCTTGGTCGCGCGGGGGATTTTGGCCTCGGCAAAGCAGTACCGATCGGTCTCGGGCACAAAGTCCGCCGCGTTCAAGAACAACTCGCGCTCGCTGTCCTTGGCCGGAATCAGAATGCCATTCAGCCCGATGTTGTCCACGATGATCCCGTGCGGCAAGTTCTGCACATCGAACGCCACCGGTCCTTCGAAGCCCAGCCGTTCGATCCGCAGTTTGGCTTTGATGGTCGTGCCCGGCGCAATCGTCAGCTCGCGCGGCTCCAAAAAGATGCGCACCTTGGGCTGCTCGACCAGCTTGGCGGGGGTCAGCATGTTCGCCACCGGCTTGGTCACCAACTGGCCATTGATCTCGGCCTTGGCGGTGATGCGGACCTTGCTCCAATCGCCCAGTTCCTTCACCTCGCCGGCCAGCAGCAAGCTGCGGGCTTCGACGTGGCCGGCTTGAATCGTCGTTGACGTCGCGGTGTAGCCCGGCGGGACATTCTCGAACTCCAGTTGGATGTCCCCGTCAAAGCCGTCGATCCGCTCCGTGCGGAACAACAGTCCGACGCCGCTCTTGGCTTCGATGGCCGGCTTGGCCGTCGCCAGCGTGACGGTGAAGTCGGGCTGGGCCGTGTGCAGCGTCAGCCGATACGCGAACCGATCGCCGCCAAAGCCGCGCACGTCGCGCACCCGGACCAGGTAGCTCCCCCGCGCCGGCGCCGTGAAGTGGACGCGTGAATCGGCCCCCAGCTTGCGATCGCTGTCGTCGTCGTTGGCGTAAAAGACTTTGAATACTGGCAAGCCATTCGGCGTCAGTTGCGTCCCCGGCGCGTGCGGCTCGACGATGTAACAAGCTTCGTCCATGGCGTGGGCCACGCCGCTCGTGTCAAAGTAGGCTCGCCGCTTGCCGTTCAAGGCATACAACTGCGAACCCGAGTCGGGCCCTTGCGGCATGCGGAAGATCTTGCCGACTTCGCCTTGCATGTAGAGCAACTGATTCAACCCGATCTCTTCCCAATTGGTCAGACGCGGGTCGAGCTGGTCCGAGTTGATGGGCCGGAAGGTGAGGCTCGAATCGAGCATCGCCTGTAGCAGCACCCGCTCGACCGGCTTGCCGGCGGCGTGCAGGACTTCGATTTTGGTGTCGACCGGCGAGCTGCGCCGCGCGGCCAGCGTTTCGATCACGATCTGCTGACCCGGCTCGGCCTCGAACCGGAACAGGTCGAAATCTTCCTGGCCGTTCTGGTGACGCGGGCCGATCCGTCCGTTCACGCTCACCAACCCGGTGGGCGGAATCGTGCCGATCGGCGTGGCTTGGGCCGACTCGTCGTTCGGTTCCTTCTCTAGCGATTCGCGATCTCCGGTCGCCATCACCTGCAGCGCGCGGGCCACGCGATATTGCTTGGCATCGACCGGCACCGGTACATCCCCCGCCGCGGTCGGCGACAGCTTCACGCTGTGCCCCATCGGCAGGTTGTAGCCCACCAACTCGACCGACGTTTCGCGCCCGACGGAAATCGTTAGCGGGTAAGCGCCCGTCACGTAGGCAAACTTGCCCACGCTCAACCGGTAATAGTTCGTCGCCATTCCCTGCATCGTCAGATCGTGAACTCGCAAGGTGTAACGCCCCGCGGCGGGAATCTTGTACGCCAACAGCGGATCGGCCTGGCCGTCGAAATCGTTGTTGCTGGCCACGACTTCCCCTTGCGGGTCCAGCAGGATCAGCGTCGCGTTCAGCGTCGAGCCGATCCGCTTGGCCGACAGTTCGGCCACAATCGTCTCGCCGGCAGCGGCTTCGAACTGGTAATGGTCCTGATCGCCGGGCGAGGCGATGTTCCCCCAGTAAGCGGTCGGCATCGTGACCTGTGTCGCTTTGCCGCGGACATCATTCGGCTCGGCTTCAACCACTTGCGGCAAGTCGTCGATATAAATCGTCAATTCGTTGCTCGCACCGCCCGGCCCGGCGACCGCGAGCATGGCCGCCGTGCGCGGCACGCCGGCCGCGGCCAGCAGGTCAAGCTGCAGCTCGCCGGCCATCGCTTTCGGATCGGCCACCAGTTTCGCGCTCAGCAGCTTGGCATCGACGCCGGCCGCGCGCAGGGTCGCGCCCGTGGCACCGCCCAGGTTCTTGCCCGTCAACTTCACGCGCATGGACTGGCCGCTTTGCAGGCCGCGCCGATCGATCGACGCCAATTCCGGCTTAGGCGGCAGCAGGGCCGCGCCGCTCATCGCGTCGAACAGCCCCCAGGTTCCGTCGAGCCGGGCGATGGCCAACGCCTTGCCGTCGGCGGCAATCGCCAGCCCTTGCGGCAAGTCGCTCTGCTTGCCGAATTGCCGGCGTTCGGTGTAGTTCTTGGTGTCCCAGACACGGATCGCGCGATCTTCGCCGGCGCTGACCAGTGTGCCGCCGCCGCGTGCGTAGGCCAGCCGCAACACCGCCCCCTCGTGACCGAACCGGGTGAACAACAGCGGGTTGGTGTTCTCGGCCGCGTCCTTACTGATGCCGTAAATGCGAATGCGGCTGTCAACGCCGCCGGCGGCCAGTTGCGTGCCGTCGGGATTGAAGGCGACGGCGTTCTGTTCCTTGAGCGGTTGCGACAGGGTGTCCAGCCGCGCGCCGGTGGCGACATCCCACAGCTTGATCGTCCGGTCGCCGCTGGCGCTGGCCAGCACTTTGCCGTCGGGGCGAAAGGCCAGGTCGAAGATCGCGCCGTTGTGCCCGGTGAGCGTGCGCAGCTCGCGACCGTCGGCCAACTGCCAGAGCTTGATCTGCTGGTCATAGCTGCCGGTGGCCAGCAACTTGCCGCTGGGGTCGACCGCCACGGCGTACAAGCTGTCCTTGTGGCCGACAACGCGGCGGACCAGCTTGCCGCTAGGGATTTCCCAGACCGTCGCCTCGCCATACACGCCCGGCTCGCCAGCGGCCACGACCAACTGCTTGCCGTCGGCCGTAAAGCCGAGCGTCGCCACATTGCCGTGAATGTCGGCCAGTTGCCGCGCGAGCGCTTGCGTGGTGACGTTGACCAGTTGCACTTCGCCATAGGCTCCCAAGGCCAGCAGCTTGCCGTCGGGGCTGAATGCCGCCGCGGTCAGACTCTTGCGGGCCGGCGCGCGAAGCTTGATCTTGGGAGTCACCAGAGTCGTGATCTGCGGCGCGTCGCCGGCGGCGGGGCCCTTGGCGCCCGCTTCGACCCAGCGGCGCAGCAAGGCGATCTCGGCCGCGGTCGGCGCTTCGTTGTCCTTGGGTGGCATGACCGGCTTGGTTTTGCCCTCGATCATCAGGATCAGCCGGCTTTTGTCGGCCGCGCCGGGCACCACGGCCGCGCCATTCTCGCCACCCTTTTGCAGGCCAGCGAAGCTATCGAGTACGAGCCCGTTCTCGGGGTCGTCGGCCGCATGGCACGACACGCAATACTTGCGCAACACCGGAGCAACGTCCCGCTGGAAATCAGGGGCGTCAGCGCCACAGGCCAACGAAGCCCAGCCCGCCACTACCAACCAGGCCGCCAAGATATTTCTGATTTGCATGGTTCGACGCCTAACTTTGCCACGGAGGCACGGTGTCACGGAGGTTTGCACGGAGAAAACAAATCCACGAACAAATGATTCGAATCGCAACGGACCACTGACAACGGACACGCCGCCTCCGTGCTAACCTCAGCGTCTCCGTGTCTCCGTGGCTAAATCCCTAGTGATTAAAGAGAAACTCTTTGCTACTCAAAATGCCCCACATTAGATCCTCGATCACTTGTCGTTGTTCTGCGGCCGGCGACTCGGCCAGCACGGCCAGGATCTTGTCGCGCTCTTGCGGCGTCGGCTGGCGAGCCAGCGCGGCCAGGTAGGCCTGCTCGATCATCTGCTCGGGCTTCGCCTTGGCCGTCAGCCAGCCGTCGATGCGGTTCCCCTTGGCTTGCAGCTTGTTGTTCATCGTTTCGCCGTTCGAGATGTGCAACACCTGCACCATCGACGGCTCCTGGGTTCGTTCGCACTCGCACGTGACCAATCGGTCGGGTCGGCCGAACGTCTCCAAGAAGTATGACGACACGCCCGAGTCGGGCAGTTGCAACGCGCGCCACCCAACGGGGTAGCCCTTGAACTCGGTCGGCGCGCCGGTCGCCTGGCTCACCGCGTCCAAGAGCACTTCGGCCATCAGCCGCCGCGGGTAGTAGCGCGAGTAGAACCGGCGATCTTGTTCGTTGCCCGGCACGGGTCGGCTGTCGCGCTGGTAGGTCGCCGACTGCAGGATCAACCGCATCAGCGACTTGAGGTCGTACTTGTTTTCGACCAGGTGATGGGCCAGCGCGCTCAGCAGCTTGTCATTCGTGGCCGGGTTCGTAACCCGCATGTCGTCGACATACTCGACCAGTCCGATTCCCATGAAGTTGGCCCAGACCCGATTGGTAACCGAGCGGGCAAAGGCCGGGTTCTCGGGACCGACCAGCCAGGTGGCCAGCGCCACGCGCCGATCGGCCGGCGAGTCGATGTCCACCGCTTTGCCGTCCAGGGGGCGCGGCGGCTGCGGCTTGCCGGTCAGCGGCTGGACCAGATCGCCCTCGGTGGCGGCATAGATCACGTTGCCACCGTCGGGGGTCAGCTTGATTCGCACGCGCGAGAACATGTTGGCCATCTGGTAGTACTGGTCGTTGGTCCATTTTTCCAACGGATGGTTGTGGCAGCGGGCACAGTTGATGTTCGTCCCCATGAAGGCCACGGTCGTGGTCTCGGCCAGGTCCAACGGGTCTTTGTGCAGCAGGAAGTAGTTGGCCGCGCCGTTTTCCAAGGTACTGCCGGTCGAGGTCAGCAACTCGCGAACCATGGCGTCCCACGGCGAGTCGGCTTCGACGTGCCGGCGAATCCAGGAGTAATAGGCCCACATCTGCGACGACCGCGGATCGCCCCCTTCACCGGCCGAGGTCTTCAAGCGTTCGCTGTTCACCAGCAGTAAGTCAGCCCACTTGTACGACCAATAGTCGACGAACTCGGGGCGATGCAGCAGCGACTCGATCAGCCGATCGCGCTTGTCGGCGCGCTTGTCGGCTAGGAACGCCGTCACCTCGTCAACCGTGGGCAGCATGCCGATCGTGTCGAGGTACGCGCGGCGCAGGAACTCGCCGTCACTCGTCGGTGGCGAAGGCGGAATGTTCAGGCTCTTGAGCTTTTCGAGCACCAACTTGTCAATCAGGTTCCGCTGCGGCGCTTTGCTGAACACCTCGGCGGGAATCTCTTTCTGATAGGGCGCGGCCACGGTGGCCACGACGACCTTGCTCAGGTACCAGGCCGTGATCGCCCCTTCGCCGTAACCGACCACGCTGACCAGCCCGCGGTCGCTTACCTGGTTAACCGATTCGTTGGTCGAGGTGTAACGCGCCCAGCGAGTGATGTCTTCGACGCGGCCATCGGTGAAATGGGCCAGCACGAGCAGCGGCTGTTTTTCGCCCGGCCGAAGTTGCGCCTGGGACGGCAGAATCTCCAACCGCTCGATGCGCGGGTCGTCGTCGCGCGGCGCGGGCGCGCCGGCGGCGATCCACTCGGCCAGCACCCGATACTCGATCGAGTCGTCCTTGAATCGCACGCCCCCCTTGTGCGGCACCAGCCCGGTCGGCTTGGTCAACAGCAAGCTATGTCCCGGGTCGCTCAACACCACGCGGCGTCCGCGGGCTTGGCGCGTGATCACCGAATGATCGCCGGCCGAGTCGTAGCCAAGCAACGAGATTTTGAAGCCCCCCTTTCCGGCTTGGGCACCGTGACAAGGACCCGTGCTGCAGCCGGCCTTGGCCAGCACGCTTTCGACGTGATTGCGGAAGCTCCAGGTGAACGGCTTGTCCATGTTGCGGACGGTGACCGGCGCTTCGGCCGATTCGTTGCCAAACTTGGCGCGAAGCTTGGTCGTGCCGTTACCGGTCGGGCGCAAAATGCCGTCTTCGAGCACGGCGACTTTCGGATCGTCGACCGACCAGGCCAGCTCCTTCGAGACGTGGCCGTGCGCCATGCCTACCGCGTCAACACGTTCGGCCAGCGGCGCGAGGCGCGCTTCGGAGCTGGCCAACTCGATCTTGCCAGGCAGGATCACCAGTTGCCCGGCGTTGTCTGCGGCAGAGGCTGCGCAGGCGGAACAGAAAAGAAGCGCCGCGGCAGTGAACAACCGGCTAGCGACGACAACGCGGCGGCGAGATATGCGCAATGATTGACAGCGAGGCATGCAAGTCGCACCTCCTCGGTCGCTTGTGGGGCAGCGACCGACGAAATGTAGTTTGCCGTGCGTCCCAGGCGATAAGTCCGCCCTACCCAGCCGGAGGCGGCCCTGCGACGACACTTCTCATACTACTCTGTCGCCTTGCACGACAAAGCGCCAAGGACCGGTGTCCTCGGTTGGTACTGACATCTTGCTCAACAAAGGGCCGCGCGAATCTCGATGTTCAAGTCCGTGCTGGCTATTCGTCAACACCCCTCCCTTCCAGGGAGGGGCCAGGGGGAGGGTCAACGCGCCGCTCGCCAACACGCTTTGCGCCCAGAGCTGATCTCTGACTGCATAGTCGTTTGGTCGTGAACGTCTTTACCCTCACCCGCTTCGCTGCGCTCGCGACCTCTCCCTGAAAGGGAGAGGTGTGAACACGGCCGATTAAAACAATTCCCGAATCTCGTGCTTGCCGTGGTCGACCAGCGCGAAGGGCCGCTTCTGTGGACCAGGCAACGTGGTTTCCAAGTTCAAACCCAGGCTGTGGAAGATCGTCCCCACGACCTCGCCGGCGTCAACCGGACGTTCGGCCGGCACGCCGCCGACCTGGTCGCTGCGACCGACCACGCGGCCACCCTGCACGCCGCCACCAGCAAACGCGCTGGTCCAGCATTGCGGCCAGTGGTCGCGACCGCCGGCCGGGTTCACGCGTGGCGTGCGGCCAAACTCGGCCAGCGACGCCACCAGCGTGTTGTTCAACATGCCGCGCTGCGTCAGATCCTCAAGCAACGCGCTGTACGCCTGATCGTACATCGGCGCGACGATATCGCGCATGCCTTCGATCGACGTGAACGGCTTGCTGCCGTGGATGTCCCAGGTGATTTCATCGAACACGGTCAAGAAGGTGTTGACCGTGACGAACCGCACGCCGGCTTCGACCAACCGCCGCGACAGCAGGCAGCATTGCCCGAACCGGTTCATGCCGTACCGCTCGCGAACGGCCTTCGGCTCGCGCGTCAGATCGAACGCCTCGCGGGCTTGCTTGCTGGTCATCAGCCGGAACGCCGCCTGGAAGTTACTGTCCAACAACTGGGCGTCGTCGCTGGCCTCGAAATCTTTTACCGTCTGGTCGACGATGTCGCGCAGCTTCTGCCGCCGATTCAAGCGCGCTTCGCCAATCTGGGCCGGCGGCAGCAGGTCGGGCACCTTGAAGTCAGGCTTGGACGGGTCGGCCATCAGCACGAACGGATCGTGCGCCTTGCCCAGGAAGCCGGCGTCTTGCCCGTGGGGCAGGTTCCCGCCGGTGCGACCCATCGGCTCGGGCAGAATGACGTGGGCCGGCAGATCGGTGCGGCGACCCTTCAAGTAGCTGACCACGCAGCCCGCGTGAGGTGTGTTGATGCCGCCGGTGAACAAGCGCCCGGTCTGCATCATCTGGTGTCCGGTGTCGTGTACCGCAGCCGCGGTGTGGTAGCAGCTGCGCACCAGCGAGTACTTGTCGGCGTGCTGCGCCATCAGTGGGAAGATTTCCGAAATCTGAATCTCGCTCGACGCGGTGCTGATCGGCTTGAACGGCCCGCGGATTTCCGACGGCGCGTCCGGCTTCATGTCCCAGGTGTCGATCTGGCTCGGCGCGCCCAGGTTGAAGATCAAGATGCAGGACCGGTCGTCCTTGCCGGGCACCACTTTGCCCTGGGCCTCGGCGGCGACCATATCGGCCAGCGTCAGGCCAATCGCCCCCAGCGAGCCGACTTGCAAGAAGTCGCGCCGCGACAGGCCATCGCACGTGTGAGCGGTTCCACGACCGGTCAAATTGAGCATGAGCGTTCTCCGTCGGCTGGGGTGTCGGCCCGGCAGGGCTGCGCGGGCGTGCAATCTCAATAGCAGCAGGTTACCGCTGGCACGGCGCAGGGCAAGCGCCGCGGTGGGGAACGTGCCGCCATTCAGGTACGAGAGGGACAAGGAGCAGGTACGAACCGGGCACGCCGAGCGAGGCTTCCCGGGGGAAGGCTCGGCCAGCGTGCGGCGAACCTTTGCATGGTAATCGGTGAGCCGGGAAGTTGCGAATGAATTTTGGTGAACGGGGGTACAGGATGAGGCGATTGGCGGTCAAATCGGTGGTCCGTTGTCCGTAGTCAGTGGTCCGTTGCACTCCGGCGCCAGACTCATCGCCCATCGCTAGCTTGCCAATGGTTTTTCATAACAACGGACAACTGACTACGGACCACTGACCAAAACCGGAATTGCTGGTTTTTAGTCAGTCGCCGTATCATCCCGGACATGAAGAACTTCCCAATTACCGTCGTCGTTCTGGCACTCGTCGCAGTCGGTTGGGGCCAGCCCGTGCGCGCTGCCGAACCAGCACCCATCACACTGGCGGCATCTAAGAGCGAGACGGCCCAGCGTGTTGACGTTCTTTACGCCGAGGCAACCAAGGCCTGCAACGACAAAAAATTCGCCTTGTCGATCGGCAAGTTCACCGAGGCGATCAACCTAGACCCCACACGCTTTGAATTGTTTAGCGGTCGCGGCATCACCCATGAATGGCAGGGGGATATGGTCAAAGCCATATTGGATTTCGACGAGGCGATTCGGCTGCTCAGCGAGCGCATTCTGGAAAAACCCAACGATTCTCATCTTTATTGGGAGCGCGGACGTGTTTGGACTTACCGCCGTGATTACGACCGAGCGATCACGGACTTTGACACGGTGCTGATGCTCACCCCCGATAACAAAGACGTACTCGCCGATCGACGTGCCGCGATGCAGGGTAAGGACTACACGGCGTATGTCCAAGGTCTACAAGAATTCGCCGAGAGCATTCGTCACCCTAAAGATGCTCAGGCGTATGTCCGCCGCGCGACGGTGAAGGCAAGTCACGACAACTTTGACGGCGCGCTACAAGAGCTCGACAAGGCCGACAGTTTCGACCCCGACTCGGATGACGTAGCGATTCTTCGCATCATGGTCTCCTTGTGGCGGAATGATTCCGAAACTGCATTACGCGTAGCCAATCAGGCCGTTGTGGACAAACCGTCAACTGCACGCCGATTGTTACAACGCGCGGAAATCCATCTATTTCTTCTGGATTATGCTGCGGCAATAGCTGACCTGAATGAGGTAATCCGTTTCGATCCTCGAGACGCCGAAGCGATTACCTTGCTGGCGTGGATCTTGGCAACGTGTCCTGACGCCAAGCATCGCGACGGAGCCAAGGCGATTGATCTCGCCCTGCACGCGTGCGACATCAACAACTGGAAGGATCGTTACAAAATCTGCACCGTCGCCGCAGCGTATGCCGAAATCGGCGACTTTGAGCAGGCGATTAAGTGGCAAAGCCACGTGCTCGACGCATCTAAGTACCGGCTGAAATGTACGCCAGCGACACTTGTGCTTCGCCGTGAATGCCTCGCCGCATATCAAAACCACACTCCTTATCGTTGCGACTTCAAAGCCCTCTATAAGGACGAGTTTGACGTTCGCCTCACGACGATCAAAGACCGGATGAAAGAGTTTGAGCAGGGCTTGCCATTGCTCAAGTGACCTCGCCGGTCGCACACGCCTCAAATCGCGCGGGCCTTTGGCCCTGCGGCTAAACCACAAGCGTTTGTCGTCGCGAATGGCGACGGGCGCATTTCTCTTCTTCCCTAGCCTCTAGTCCCTCGCCCCTAGCCTCTTTTCATTCCGCGCTTGACCGACAATTCGCTGCACCCTATCATCAAACTCGACTGATGCGTTAACCCTGCCCTGCCTCGCTCCCTGCCGGTCATTCGCCTGCCTGCCCCCTTGAGGGTTCGACCGATGCTCACCATCTTCGGCGCTCGGCACAGCTACTGCGACCACCTCTCGCGGCGCGACTTCTTGCGGATCGGCGGGCTCGGCGCTACCGGACTGGGCATGGCCGATATGCTGCGCCTGCGAGCGCTCGGCGCGGCCGACGGCGCGAAGCCGCGAGCCGTGATCATGATCTGTCTGCCCGGCGGGCCGTCGCATCACGACATGTACGACATGAAGCCCGACGCCGCGGCCGAAGTGCGCGGCGAGTTTCGCCCCGCGCCGACCAACGTGCCCGGCATGCAGTTCTGTGACCTGATGCCGGCGCAGGCCAAGATCGCCGACAAGCTGGCCATCGTCCGCAGCATGCGGTTCATCCAGCCCGATCACCAGTTGCACGAAGTCTTCAGCGGCTTCCCGCTGGCCCAGCGCCGGCCGGCGTTCGGCTCGGTGGTCAGTCGATTGCTGCCGGATCGGCCGACGAAGTTGCCGCGGTACATGTCGCTGGGCATGAACGATCACCCCCGCACGGTCGCCCGCGCCGAAATGGCAATGTACGCCGGCGAAGCCCACGCGCCGTTTGCACCAGTCGGCGCGGGACGCAGCGCGCTGGCCCTTTCGGACGACGTCCCCTTGTCACGCCTGGACGGGCGGACAAGCTTGCGCGACCAGTTCGACGCCCTACGGCGCGAGGCCGAGCGCCAGAACGACCAGGTGGCCGCGTTCGACGCCCATCGAGCCCAGGCGATCGAGCTGATGACCACGTCGCTCGTGCGCGACGCGCTGGACACCTCGCGCGAGCCGGCGCACATCCGTGCTCTGTACGGCGCCGACGTGACCATGAAACATAACTACCAGTTCGGCGGCACCTGGCACGGGACCAATTTCCTGATCGCGCGGCGGCTGGTCGAGGCCGGCGTGCCGGTCGTCACGATCAGCGAAGGGGGCTGGGATCATCACGGCAATGTTGCCGACGTGCGCGGCACCATCTTCGAGCGTTCGCGCGAGCAGTTGCCAGCCTACGATCGTTCGATCGCGGCCCTGGTCACCGACTTGCACCAGCGCGGGCTCGACCGCGATGTCGCCGTGGTTGTATGGGGCGAGTTCGGCCGCACGCCGGTCGTCAATAAGAATGGCGGCCGCGACCATTGGCTGAGCGCTGGCTTTGCGATGTTCGCTTGCGGCGGCTTCAAGACGGGGCAAATGATCGGCGCGACCGACAGCCTGGGCGCCGCCCCCACGACCCGGGCCTACACGCCGCCGAATGTGCTGGCGACGCTGTACCGGCACCTGGGCATCGACCCGCACGCCAAGCTGACCGATCACACTGGCCGCCCGATGGGCCTAGTGGACGATGCGGAAGCGATTGGGGAGCTGGTGTAAAAGTTGCTAGTTGCTGGTTGCTAGTTGCTAGGATAAAGGCACCGGCGAGCGTCGCGAAGCGATGCCTCTGCTTCACTAGCAACCAGGAACTAGCAACTAGCAACTTCTCCTCCCCCCATGCTCCTCGTCATCTTTCCCGCGGTTGAGCCGGCGCGGTTGCGGCGGATTGAACAGGCCGTTCCCTCTTTCATGGTCGTGAACGCCGACAGCGAAGAAGCCGCGCTGGCCGCGATCGTCGAAGCCGACGCGCTGTTTGGCCGAATCACGCCGCGGTTGCTGAGCGCGGCGCGCAAGCTGCGCTGGGTGCAATCGTCGACGGCGAGCCTGGAGCATTACCTGTTCCCCGAGTTGGTCGAGCACCCGTGCGTGCTGACCAACATGCGCGGCATTTTCTCGGACATCGTCGCCAACCACGTGCTGGGCTACCTGCTCTGCTTCTCGCGCAACTTGCACCATTACCTGCGCCAGCAAGCGCGGCGACAGTGGGCCGCGTACGGCGGCGAGGCTTCACCGACCCCCAAGTGGGGCGAGGCGGGCGAAGTGACCGACGTCGACCGCGCTCACCGCGACCTGGCCGGCGCGACGATCGGCATTGTCGGCTACGGGGGCATTGGCCGCGCGGTGGCGCGCCTGGCTCAGGCATTTGAAATGTTGCCTGTGGCCGTCGATCGGGTGGCCGCGCCGACCGTGGTTGACGAGGTGCCCTGCTCACCGGTCGAGGCGCTTGATGCGTTGCTTGCCCAGAGTGATTACGTCGTGCTCTGTGCGCCTCACACGCCGCGAACCGCGCACTTGATCGGGCGCGAACAGCTCGAACGGATGAAGCGTGAGGCGATTCTGATCAACGTCGGTCGCGGCGCGCTCGTCGACCTGGCGGCGTTGACCGAGGCGCTGGCTGAAAAGCGGATTGCCGGCGCGGCGCTCGACGTGTTCGAGATCGAGCCGTTGCCGGCCGAGCACCCACTGTGGAGCTTCGAGAACGTGATCCTCACCCCGCACATCGGCGCTCGTTCACCCCAAATCGCCGATCGCCACCTGCAAGTCCTGCTGCGCAACCTGAAGCTGTTCGCCGACGGCCAGCCCTTGGAAAACGTGGTCGACAAGCGCGAGTGGTGCTGACCGGCCGTAGGCCCGGAAACCAGAATGACGAAGCACGAATGTCGAAGGTCCAATATCCAAAGCATTCGACCACGACGGCACGACGAACACGACGTCGGAAAGAATTGAACCGCAAAGACGCGAAGTAACGCAAAGAAAAGATTGTCAGAGTTCTAACTCCGCGATTTAGATTGCCTTCTGTTTTCTTGGCGTCCTTTGCGTCTTTGCGGTTCAAATTCCTGACCTTTGCCTTTCCTGCGTCGTGTCCGTCGTGCCGTCGTGGTCGAATTCCCTTCGTCATTCGGATTTCGACATTCATCATTTTTAATCGAGCCTGCCACAAGTTATATTGGCAGCCACACGATCCATCGCACCATTAGCAACACGGATATACCACCCATGGCCTTCGGTTTTGGCATCATCGGTTGCGGCATGATCTCGCGCTTTCACGCCAAGGCGATTGCCGACGTGAAGGGAGGCAAGCTCGTCGCCTGTTTCGACGCGTTCCCCGCCTCGGCCGACAAGCTGGCCGCCGAGACCGGCTGCAAGGCGTATCATGACCTGGACGCGATGCTCAAGAACCCGGCCGTCGAGATCGTGACCATCGGCACGCCCAGCGGCGCGCACCTGGATCCGGCCGTGGCCGCCGCCCGAGCCGGCAAGCACGTGATCGTCGAAAAGCCGCTCGAGATCACCCTGAAGCGCTGCGACAAGATCATTGCCGAGTGCGAGAAGGCGGGCGTGAAGCTGGGGGCGATCTTCCCCTCGCGGTTCCACGATTCGAGCCAGCAGATTCGCCGCGCCATCGACAGCGGCCGCTTCGGCAAGCTGGCCATGGGGGACGCCTATGTGAAGTGGTTCCGCTCGCAACAGTACTACGATAGCGGCGCCTGGCGCGGCACATGGGAACTGGACGGCGGCGGCGCGCTGATGAACCAGGCGATCCACAACGTCGATCTGCTGGCCTGGTTCATGGGCCCGGTCGCCGAGATTCGCGCCCAGGTTGCTACCCTGGCCCACGAACGAATCGCCGTCGAAGACACCGCCGTCGCCACGTTGCGGTTCGCCAACGGCGCGCTCGGCGTGATCGAAGCCTCCACGGCCGCGTATCCGGGTTACTTGAAGCGGCTGGAACTGCACGGCTCGACCGGCTCAGCCATGATGGAAGAAGAAGACCTGGTAAAGTGGGACTTTGCCAAGCCCGAGAAGCGCGACGCGGCGATCATCGCCGGCATGAACGGCCGCAAGAGCACCGGCGGCGGCGCGGGCGACCCCTCGGCCATCGGCCACCACGGGCACGCCAAGCAGTTTCAGGATATGGTCGACGCCATCAAGAAGGACCGCCGCCCGGCCGTTGACGGCCCCGAGGCGCGGCGCAGCGTCGAGATCATCCTGGGCATCTACAAAGCGGCCGAGACGGGCAAGCCGGTGACATTGCCGTTGGCCGGCGACCCAAAGCTGAAGGCCCGCAGCATCAAGCTGGACAAGACGCAGCCCAAGCCCGCCGGTGGCAAGAAGAAATAACCTGCGTCGCAAGACCACCCCTCGGCCACGGATGGTTGCATGTTCCGGACGTTGTTCGATCTGCTGAGCTATGCCGCGGTTCGCGTGTTTATCTGCACGGTCCAGGCGCTGCCGCTGGCCACCTGCGTGACGATTGTCCGCGCAATCGCCAGGGTGTTGACCAGCGTCATTCCCTTGCGCCGCAAGGTGGCCGACGAGAACCTGCGGCTCGCCTATCCGGAAATGAGCGAAGCGGACAGACGCAAACTGATCCGCCGGATGTGGGAGCATTTGCTGCTATTGGTGGTCGAGACTTCGCACTGCCAGCGCAAGCTGCACGAGACGAACTGGCGGCAGTTCATCACCATGCGCGGCGCGCGGCAGTTGTGCCGGATTCTGCTCGGTGATCAGGCCACGCTGCTGATCTCGGCCCACTTCGGCAACTTCGAAGTCGGCGGCGCCATGATGGGCATCCTGGGCTTCGAGACCTACTCGGTGGCCCGCACGCTCGACAACCCTTACCTGGCCGAGTTCGTCAACCAGGCGCGGAGCGAGGGCCGGCAGCACGTAATTCCCAAGAAGGGTGGCTACGAGCAGATTCTGGCCGTCTTGTCGCGGGGCGGCACGATGGGCTTTCTGGCCGATCAGTACGCCGGCACCAAAGGCTGTTGGGTCAATTTCTTTGGCCGGCCGGCGTCGGCCCACAAGGCGATCGCGCTGTTCGCCCTGGACAACCAGGCGACGATGGTTTGCTGTTACTGCCGGCGGATGGAACGGCCCATGCTTTTTGAAATGGGCGTGGCAGGCGTGTACGATCCTCGCTCGGCCGTCGATGAATCGACGACCCCCAAGCAACTGACCCAATGGTTCACCAACGAGCTGGAAGCGATGGTCCGGATGAACCCCGAACAATACTGGTGGGTCCACCGCCGCTGGCGCGACAACCGCCCGGCGCACCGGCGGAAAGCCGTATAACCGAAAACCAGAATGACGAAATCCGAATGACGAATGACGGTTGCCGGAAACCCTTCTCCCCCGGGGAGAAGGTGGCGGCGCAAGCCGCCGGATGAGGGTCACGTGTCAGTCTCGATACGTGTCGTTGAAAGTCATTTTGCCGTTCACTGAAGGTAATAGGTATTGATCGATCGTACCGCCGAGTATTTCCCTTCGTCATTCGGATTTCGTCATTCGTCATTTACAAACAATCGGAACACCCCTCATGACATTTACCTATGCCGACGTCTCGAAGATGATCGATCACTCGCTGCTCAACCCCACGCTGACCAGCGAGCAGCTCGACGCCGGCTGCCGCCTGGCCGTGGCCTATGACGTGGCCAGCGTCTGCATTCTGCCGTTCGCCTTGCGACGCTGCGCCGAACTGCTGCGCGGCTCGACGGTCAAGCCCAGCACGACGATCGGCTTTCCCCACGGCGGCCACACCACGGCCGTCAAGGTGGCCGAGGCGCGACAAGCCCTGGCCGACGGCGGCCTGGAACTGGACATGGTGGTCAACATCAGCCAGGTTCTCAGCGGCAATTGGGATGTCGTGCGTCGCGACCTGGCCGAGGTGATTCGCGCCACGCACGACGGCGGGGCCAAGGTCAAAGTCATCTTCGAGAATTGCTACCTGCAAGACGCACACAAGATCAAGCTCTGCGAGCTGTGCGGCGAGCTAGGAGCCGACTGGGTCAAGACCAGCACCGGCTACGGCACCGGCGGCGCGACGATGGACGATCTGCGACTGATGCGGCGGCACTCGCCCGCCGCGGTTCAGGTGAAAGCGGCCGGCGGCGTCCGCGACCTGGACACGCTGCTCGAAGTCCGGGCGCTCGGCGTCAGCCGCTGCGGCGCGAGCCGGACGAAGGAGATGATGGACGAAGCCCGCGTGCGCCTGAACCTTCCGGCGATCACGATCGAAACGTCCGCGCCGGCAGCGGTGGGATACTGAAGCGCCGGAAATTACGAATGACGAAATCCGAAAGTCGAAAGAAGCACGAATGACGAAGGAGATCTTGCTTTAACCCTTCTCCCCCGGGGAGAAGGTGGTGAGCGCAGCGAACCGGATGAGGGTCCACGTGGCCTGAAGTCACGCCTTCCAGTGGGACGACGGTGACCCTCATCCGGCCTTCGGCCACCTTCTCCCCGAGGGAGAAGGGTTGCTTCATGCCGCGTGATAATAGAAATGTCACGACGTGCTCGGCACACTCTGCTTTCTCTTTTCTCAATTCCTCCGTGCCGAACTCCGTGTCTCCGTGTCTCCGTGGTTGGACTCCGTGCCTCCGTGGCTAGCCTTCTGCCGCCGCCGCGGGCGCAAGATCATCAACAGCCCCCACGCGGCCGCCAGCGCCGGGAGCAACTTCCCCCACGGGATCCAGCGCGGCAACACGATCACCGCCACGCACGCCGCCAGCAGCATCAACAGCCACCAGCGATTCTTGGGCGAAGCCAGATCGGGGAGCGCCAGCCACAGCACGGCCAGCACCCCGCCACAGCGCAGACCCGCCGCCGCCAGGTTGGCGGCAAACTCGCCGTCCCCCAGCCACGAAGCGAGGACGCCGGCCGTCAACAGCGCAATCGCCAGCACGCCAATCGCCGTTCGTCGCCAATCGTTCATAGCGCTCCGCCTGGTCGCTGCCGCGCCAGCGTCGGGCGCAATCGATGCCTATCAAGACCGGTCATGAGTCGCCATGCTCGCGGCGTGGTCGACGCCACAGGCACCAGCCCAAGGCCACTAGCGACGGCACGAACACGACGAACCAGGTGAGTTGGTCCATGAACACCTCCTCGTCGGGCTCAGGCAGTCGGGTGTTCAGCAGGTACTTCGCGGCCAGGGTCACGCCGATCGCCACCCAAACCACGTCGATGACCAACGCGCCGACCCAGCCCGACTTCGACGGCCCGCCTTCGAACACGACGTGCTGCGAACACAGCAGAGAAACAGGAATGGTCGCGTAAAACCCAAAGGTCAGCCAGGATTCCATGCCTTTGCCCCTAGCGCTCTAAATCCGATCAAGCGAATCGAACCAGCGCAACAACTCGCCCAGTTGCGCGTCGTTCAAGTACGCCGCCTTGGCTTCGAGCGGCCGCGAGACCAGCGGGTACTTCAGCTCGCGCACCCGCTTGATCAGCTTGTCGAGCTGAGTCGAAGCGGGCGAGGCCACGAAGAACCACAATCGATACTCCGGATCGTTGTCGGGCACTTGGCCGAAGATCGGCGATTGAATCACCGCCAGGCCGCGCACCTGCTCGCGCCGCGCGAAGGTCAGCAGCGAACCGATCGCCCCGCCGCTTTGCTGCCCGTGAACCGCCACGCGCAAAGGATCAAGCTGGTAATCGGCCAGTGCCAGATCGAGCGCCCCTTTCAACATGTCCAGGTCTTCGCTGGCCCAACGCTTCTTGCTTTTGGCCATAGGCGCGAGCAGCACGAAGCGATGTTGCTGACAGAGTTCACGCCAGCGGGCCAGCAAGCTGTCGGCGTCGAACCCTTCGTCCCCGTGCAGCCAGACGAGCAGCCCGTACCCGGCGCGATGATCGAAGTCCTCGGGCACGTATAGCAACCCTTCGTTGTCGACCGTGGCCGAGCGCAACGGCAACTGCCCCACGGCGGGCTGCGCGCCTGCGACCGGAGCGGGCAACTCGGGAAGCGCGGGGAGTGATGCCGGCACCGCGTCGGGCTCGGCCGCCAGGGTCAGCTCGACCGACTGTGCCGCGCCGCTGCGGGTGAATTCAATCTTGACCTTGTTCCCTGCCGAGCTGGCCGCGACGATCGCGGCCAGCTCGGCACGCCCCTCGATCGCCTGCTCGCCAAAGCGTAACAACCGATCGCCGGCCATGATGCCCGTCTTGGCGGCTGGGCTTTCCTCGTACACGTACCGAACCGTGACGCCCGGCTCGCTCTCTTCGCCGCGCGCCAACAGCACGCCGACAAACGGCCGCGCGTACGGCAGCAAGTGATCGACCAGCGTCATGTCCCGTTCCAGCGTCTCGCTGCCGCGGCGGATCGTCACATGGACCGTGTCGCCGGCATAGCGCCGGTTCAGCTCGCGCGTGAAGTCGATCTGCCGGTCGATCGGCAACTTGTCGACTCCCACGATGCGATCGTTGGCTTTTAAGCCGGCCTTGGCCGCCGGCGAATTGGGGCGCACCGAGGCCAGCACCGGTGGATCGGCGAACAGATCGCCCTGCTTTTGGGCCACGCCGACCAGCCCCATCTTCAAATCGGTCCCTTGCTGCCAGCGCGGCAACAGCGCCATCACCTGATCGATCGGCACGGCAAAGCCGATGCCGGCGTCGTACCACTGGGTGTCGGTTTCGGCGTTCTGCTTGTCCTGCGACAGCGGCGCGAGGACGCCGATCACGCGCCCCCGCACGTCAACCAGCGGCCCGCCGTAATTGTGCGGCGAAATCTTGGCGTCGGTCTGGATGGCCGTCCCCCAAATGCGATTCAGCCCGCTGACGATGCCGACTGACAGGTTGGCCTCCTGGGCTTCGAGCGCGCGGCCGACAGCCACGGCCCACTGGCCGACGCGCACCTGGGCCATTGGCGCCAAGACCGGTGTCGGCAATCGTTCGTCGACGTGTACCTTCAGCAGCGCCAGCCGGCAACGAAAGTCGCGGGCCACCAGCTTGGCGGGCACCCGCGTTCCGTCGGGCAGCGAGACCAGCACACCGCTGGTTTCGCCCGTGAACTGAAACAGGCTCGTGACGATGTAACCGTCGGGCGTCAGGATCAGTCCCGTCGCGCGCCCGGCGCTGGTCAGTTCCCCCTCGCCACGCTCGAGACCACCCAATGTTTCCACGCCCACGACCGAGGGGGCGACGCCACGCGCGGCCGCGGCGAGCGCGGCTTCTTCGCGCTGGGCCAGCGGCGTCGCCTCGTCGGCGGCCGCGGCAGCCAGGGCCGTCGCGCACACGATCGTAGTGAACCAACTGGCGATCATGGTTGCGCCTCGTCGGCTCCCAGGGTCACGTCGATCAAGTCCTCGCCGCGCATGACGGTGATCTGCACCTTGTCGATCCGGTCAACGAATTCCAGCTCGTTGTGCAGCGACTTGCACGACGGGACCAGCCGGCCGTTGACGAACACCACCAGATCGTCCGCCCGCAGTCCCGCCCGCGCCGCCGGCGAGTTGGCGCGCACCGCGTCCAGATACGGCGGCGTCCGCTGCAACACGTCGGGCACCAACACCAACCCCAGTAGTTCGGCCGAAAGGGCCTGCTTGGGCTTGGCCGCCTGGTCATCGGCCGGGCGTTGGACAAACCGCCCGGCGCGAATCTCGTCGACCGTCTTGGCCATTTCGGCCGCCGGAATGCTGTAGTTGAGCCACGCGCCGGTCTGGGCGCTGCGCAGTTCCTTGCCGAGCATGCCCAGCAACTCGCCACGGCCGTTGGTCAGCGCGCCGCCGGCCGCCCCAGGATTGTTGGTGATCGTGTCGGTCACGTAGATCGGTCCACGGTACGGCGTCTTGAACCCGCCGCGCCGCGCGTCGAGCCGCGATCGCGCCGAGATCACGCCGTGTTGCACGCTGGCCGGCTCGTTGCCGACGGCGATGCCGAACAGATTGCTGAACGCCAGCACTCGCGCGCCGGCGTCGGCTTGCGGCGCTTTGGTCAGATCGAAATGGGGCAAATCCTGAGCGTCAAACTTCAGCACCGCCGCTTCCAGGCGGGGATCGGCCGCCAGCAACTTGGCGTCGAACCGCCGGCCATCGTTCAGCACCACCGTGATGAACTCGGTGTCGAGCACGTAGCTCCAGACCGTCAGCACATGCCCCGTGGCCGAGATCAGCATGCCGCTCTGATACGATTCCAGACCCCGATAGCCCCCCGCGCCGTAAATCTTGACGATCTTGGGCTGGACCTGGGCAATCACCTCGGGCAAGGCCAGCGCCGCCGGCTTGTCGGCAGCCAGCGCAGCGTTCGCGCTCATCGCCAGGATCGCCAACATCAACATCGCGGCAAGCGATGTCTTAACCCTTCTCCCCCGGGGAGAAGGTGGTGAGCGCAGCGAACCGGATGAGGGTCCACGTGGCCTGATGTCACGCATTCCGGTCGGGCGACGTTGACCCTCATCCGGCCATTGGCCACCTTCTCCCGGGGGGAGAAGGGGCGACGCGCGCCGGCTTGCTGGTTCGACACCTCTCCCTTTAAGGGAGAGGTCGCGAACGAAGTGAGCGGGTGAGGGTAAACGCGCTGCAAGCCTGTTGGCTTGGCGCCAAGAGTGCAGCTTCGTTGCGCAAAGCCGTTTGGCTGGCAACGTCTTTACCCTCCCCCCTGCCCCTCCCTGGAAGGGAGGGGTGTTTGTCGCGCGCGCCTCGGAAACCTGAACGAAGGATTTCATCCGTCACTTCCCTCCGCCTGGGGTGAGTTCGTAGCGCGTGACGGTGAATTCGGCGAACACCCGATCGGCGTGGCGAACCTCGATGCGGCGCGGCATGTACCGGCCGTTTTGCAGTTCGTAATCGCCGAACGTCAGCTCGCACGGGTCGGCGTCGGGGTTGGCAAAGAATTCCAGCCGCACCAGCCGCCCATCGCTCGGATCGAACAGGGCTCGCGTCTCGGCGCCGCCGTAACGAACCAGCAGCACATCGGCCAACGGCTCGCGGCCACCAACCGGTTCCTGGCCCACGTAGATCGTATCGCCGAGTTTCTCTGGCCCGGTGACCAGCAGTTGTCGCCAGACGTACAGCGCCGCCAACATGCCGCCGCTGCCGGCCGGTTCTTCGGCCGCGGTCAAGTTGCCGGCGTCGGCCAACCGGACTTGCCCGCCCGGCAGGGTCGCCTGCGCGCCGGTCGCTTCCAAGCGAATCGTCGTGTCATCTTTGGCCACCCAGCGCCCGGTCAGCGTCCACGCTCCCGTCGCCGCGATGAAGTTGCCGCGGGCCACAAAGCTTTGCCAGACGCGCGAGCGATTGTCCAAGTTGTAGAAGTAGTTCGCGTAGCCTCGCTTAGCCTGATAATGTTCGCGGACCACCGGCGGCATCGACTTGCTCGCCTCGCGCCGCGCGGCACGCGACGGGCGCTTGGGCTTGCGCTCGGGTTCGTCCTGCTTGGGCTGAGCATCTTTCGGAGCGGGCTGCGGCCCGTCGGGTTTCGGCTCGGTCTTCTTTTCGTTGCCGGCCCCTTCCAACAGTTGCACCAGCTCCTCGGGATGATGCACGCTAGCCAGCCGGACCACGATGTCGTGCAACTGTCCCTTGCGGCGATAGGTCATCGGCACCGACCAGCCGTTCGGATAAATCCCCAGCACGTTCTTCAGCGCGTTGACGCTGTTGATCTCGCGGCCGCCGAAACGGACGATCTCGTCGCCGTAACGCAGCCCGCGACGATAGACGTCGGAGTCTTCCAGAATGTCCGAAACGATCACGCGTCCCTGCTCGTCGCCGCCGACCCGAGCGCCCAGCGTGGCATGGTCGACGATCCGCCCGCTGCGCAACACGCCGAGAAAGTTCTTGATCTGGTTGATCGAAATGGCGTAACCCACGCCGACGTTCACGCGGCCGCGCTTCTCGAACGAGCCGCGCCCGTTGATGCCCACGACCTCGCCGCGAGCGCTGAACAGCGGGCCACCCGAGTTGCCCGGGTTGATGGCGGCGTCGGTCTGCAAGCAGTCGGCGTATTCCAACAGCGTGCCGGCCGGATGCTGGTAACGATGAATGCCCGAGATGATGCCCCAGGCGATGCTCGGGCCGAAATCGTTGGCCAACATGAAGGGGTTGCCGGCGGTGAACACTTCATCGCCAACGCGAACCTGATCACTGTCGGCCAGCGGAGCAATCGGAAAGTCGTCGCGGCCGAACAACTTGATCAGCGCCACATCGCCGACCGGGTCCAAGCCGACCAGCACCGTGTCATAGAGCTTTCCGTCGTTCAGCCCGCACTTCATCGACACGCCGGCCGCCTCGGTAACGTGAAAATTGGTCAGCGCGTAGCCGTCGGCCGAAATGATCACGCCGCTCCCCCCGTCGCGACCTCCCTGGGCCAGCACGGTGATCGTGGCCCGGCTGGCCCGTTCGATGACGGCCACGCGATCCGCTTCGGCGCGCAACACGCCCGGGTCGACCTCGGCGGCGCGGGTCATACAGGAGCAAAACAGCAACAGAACGATCGCCCCGGGACGGCTCATTTCGTCAACCTCGGCTCGAGGAAATAGACCTGCGGCGTGCGCTCATCGGCCCCCGTCGCCACCAGGCGCACGCGCTGGGCCGAGCCGAGCGTCACCTTGACCGGCACGGTCGAACCGCCGACCAGTTCCCAGCGTCCCAACTGGCGATCGTCCCCCAGCAGCGTCACCTCGGCTCGCGCGCCGGCCGGCGAATTGGGGGCGAGGGCCAGCAACCCTTGCAGCCCGCCCCCTTGCGCCGGCAGCCGAAACACCACCTCGGTGCCGCCGTAGAGGGAGACGCCCTTTTCATATTTCTTGGCGCCGACGAACAACGCGCCGCCTGACAATGACTCGTTCAATCGGGGTCGATGAAATCGCGCGTCGGTCGCGTCGTCGCCGCCGGCCAGTCCGACGAACGACCGGAAGGTCCAGCGTTCGATCGGTTCATCGCTGAGAAAGGCCGAGGCAAAGCGGAACGACACGACCTGGTCGAGTTTCGCCTCCAGTTGCGCGCCCCCCGTGCTTTCCAGTCGCAGTTGCTCGCCGTCGAGCTTCACGGTTGCGACCTGCCAGCGCGAACCATCAACCAGCGCCACCGTACACAACGGCTTGGCCAGCGGCGCCGGATTGGCCGGCACGGCAAAGCCAATGCCGACGACCTTGGCGCGCTTGACCGGGAACTTCTCCCCCTCGTTCTCGAACTGCACCGTCTCGGCGTCGATCGCATGGACCGTGCCGGTCAGGTAGTCGAGGGCCGCGGCTTTCTGCACCACGAGGACATCCCCCTTGGCGCGACCTTGCATCGCTTCGTTCCACTGGGCGAGCAACGATTCTTTGATGGGTGCAAAGCGGACCCAGGCCGCGCCACGGGCGAACATCGTCAGTTGACGGCCGCCGCTCGTGATGAGCGACAGTTTGCCGTCGGCCAGCGTGACCTGCGAGGCCATCGCCAGCGAGCCGCCGGCCAACTCGACCCCCACGGGTTCAGCTTCGGCGGGCTTCACGGCCGGCACGGCTCGAATCTCGGTGACCGTGGCCAGTGGCAGCTTGCGCTCCCCCTCGGCGGTGCGCAACACCACCTCGGTGTTGTTCAAGCTGACAAACTCGCCGCGCACCGGCGCGCTCGCGCCGACCGCCTCGAACTCGGGGGCCGCAACAACTAGGCTCAGCCATAACAGGGCGGCGTGCATTACGGCTTTGCCTCTTCGGCCAGACTGCGGAAGTATTGTTCAATCACGTCGCGATAGTGGGCCGGGAACTCCTTGCCGATCTCCTGCAAGGCCGCTTCGCGTTGCTTGGCCGGCAAGTCGCCCCAGCCCGAGCTGTTGCCCAGACGGCGGTGATCGACCTCGCCGGCTCCTTGCGCCGGAGCCAAGCGCGGCGTCTGCATCGGTGTGCGCGAGCCCCCCGACGAGCCGCCAGCTTGCTGCTGTTGTTGCTGCTGTTGCTGTTGTTCGATTTCTTCAATCAACTTGTCGAGCGACTTGATCACGCCGTCCTCCTCGCGACGAACGCGCTCGCCGCCATGTCCCAAGTCGAGCCGCCGGCGGATGTCGTCCATCCTTCGCGAGATATGATCGAGCGACGCCGCGTCGAGCCCTTCCAGGTCGCGCCGCATCAGCCGGGCCAGCGCCTTGTAACGGAGCGGCACCTCGGCCACGTCGTTCATCAGCCGGTCGATGACCTTCAAGCCCGGATCCTTCTGCAACAGCCGTTGATACGCCACTCCCTGGTAGAACAGCAGCGTGGCCGGATCGATCGACTCGCTCGGGTCCAAGTCCTTGAGCTGCTGGAGCGATTCGTCGTACAGGTTCTGCTGGGCCAGCCAGCGGCCGTAGTACAACTTCAATTGCCGCGACAGGACCGGCGGCAGTTGCGGATCGGCCAGGATCGCCGTCTCGGGCAAGCGCATGCCCGTCCGCGGCTTGGAACATTGCTCGACCAGCGCGGCAATGCGTGGATCGCCCTGCGCCAAGGCCGCCGCCAGCTGATCGAGCCAGGCGTCGCGCGGCACGTGGGCCGCGGCGGGCCAAAGCTGTTCGGCGCGTTGACGAGCGGCCGGGTCAAGATTGTGCGAGCCGAGCCAACCGGCCAGCGCGTGGTGCATCGCCTCCCACGTCGGGCCAGCGACCTTGGGGGCCGCGGCGGCGGGTTCGACGGCGGCCCAGATCGTCACCGGGAAGGCGCCAACGATCACAGCAATGATCAACAGGCAACGGGTCATTTGTTCCCTCCCTGCACGATCTCGCGCGTGGCTTCATAGACCCGCTGCTCGCGCACCGACAGCTCGCGCAACTGCTCGATCAAGTCGGGCTCTTCGGCCTGGCCGACTTCGTCCTTGAGCATTTCGGTGTACCGCTTGGTCCGCTGGTTGATCCGCATCTGCAGCGAGCGAATCACCTTCAGTTCGGACAACTTGTCGACCAGCGGTGGATCAGGCGGGCTGCCAGCGCCGCCGCCGGGTTGCGACCGCCGGCTTTCGGCGTCTTGCTGGGCCTTCTTGACCGAGGCGATCAGCTCTTCGAGCGCGGCAATGATGTCGGCTTCGACTCCCAAGGTCCGCTCGTCGGCCTTGGCTTGCGACAAGCGCGTGACCACCAGGTGAATATCGTCTCGCAGTTGCTCGACCGCTTCGACCATTGCCACGGCCGAGCCTTCTTCGCGCAGCAGGATCAACGTCCGCTCCGCTTCGGCTTCGATTTGCGATTCACGCCGGGCCAACGCGCCGGCTTTGATCTCGCCGTCGCGGCGACGCTCGGCGGCCGGCACGGCGGCCAGCGGCTTGGTCCCCTCGCGGACCTCGATTTGCATCTCGCGCATCTTCTGGAACCGCGATTCCAACTCGGCCAGCACCCGTTCGACTTCTTCCTCACGGGACTGGCGAAGGATTTCCTCGAGTTCGGCTCGAGCCATTTCCAGCTCGCGCACCGCTGCTTGCTGATCTTCCTGCGCGCCGCGCTTTTGCGATTCCTCGATCTTGCGACGGGCCTCGGCCATCTTGCGCTGGGCCGCGGCTACGCGCTGCTGAGCTTTGCTCTGGCCCGAGCCTTGTTGCTGCTTGTCGGCGCCGTCGGCCTGTGGCGACTCGCTGGGCTGGCCGGGCTTGTCACTGGGCTTTTGATCGCCGGAGGGTTTCTTGTCTTCGTTCGGCTTCTTGTCGCCGGGCTTTTTATCATCGCCAGACTTCTTGTCATCGCCCGGTTTCTTGTCGCCGTCCTTCTTGTCACCGTCCTGCTTATCGCGCGGCTTCTCCTGGTCGGGCTTGTCGCTTTTATCGGTTGGCTTGGCGGCCTGGTCTTCGGGGCGGCGCATCTGTCCGGCCAGCCGGCCCGCTTCGTCGGCCAGCTTGCCTTGAGCGTCGGCGACTTGGTTGTTGTCGGCTTCGGTGGCCGCTTCGGTGCGGGCCTGGATTTGCCCTTGCCGCTGGATCAGCTCGCGAATCTTGCGGAGCTGTTCCTTGATCTTTTGTTGTTCGTCCTTGAGCCGGTCGCCGCGCTGCTCGGCCAGCATCATGTCCAACAGCTTGGCCAGATCCTCTTCGAGCGACTGCTGGGCCGTGACCGCGCCGGCCAGCTTGTCATCGCGCAAAGCTTCGATCAGTTGGGACAATTGCACCGAGACGCGGCGCTGCTTGCTCTCGGCCACCACGCGCCGCAGCAAGGCCGCCCGGCGCGGGTCGGCGGCGCTGGTCAGCTCGGCAATCCGCAGCAGCTTCTTCTCGAACTCGTCGTACTGGGCGGCCAGTTGTTGCTGGCGCTGGGTCAGCACCGCGGCCCCCGACGATTCGGAGTTCGGCGGCAAAGCCGCCGGCTTGGTGCTTTGGGCCGCGACGGGAGCCACAACCGAGAGGGCAGCCAGCAGGAAGAACCCGAGCGTTCCGCGACCCGACATCGGTCGGCGCGGCACGGCCTTTACTCGGTTCATCCTGGCGACTAACTGCATGCGTTCCTCGGACTTGGACGCGTGGCCGGGCCGCCAAAGGCCCCCTTGGGGAACAGGCTTGGAACCGGCTACCTAATTCTAATCTTCGATTAGCTGTCGAATCTTCTCAGAACGGCGTTTTTTCGTGTCTTGGTCGATTTCCTGCTGCGTGGCGATGATGGTCCGCAGCATCTCCAAGGCCTGGTTGAAGTCCTCTAATTCCAGCATTTTGTCCCGGATTTTCTGCATTTCGACCAGAATCGCGTCCACCGCCGCCAGGGCCGCCTGCCGAGCCGCTGCTTGCGCCTCGGGCGTGTCGGCCGACGCGTCAAGCGCCGTCAACTGCTGGTTGAACCGCGGGAAACCCTGCCCCACCAGCCGGCGGAGCGGCTCGGCGATATAGTCCCTGAGCCGCTGCAACAACTCGGACGTGTCGACGCGATTGTTGACCAACTCGGCGCCGATGTCGTCGAACGACGTCGCCACGCCCAGGATTTCCTGGGCGCTCTTCTCGCTGTTCTGGCGAGCGCGCGAGACGATCTGTTGCCGTCGTTCGCGACGCTGCTCGGGCGTTTCGGCCGGCGCGTCCTTGGCCGTGGCGGCGGGTTCCATTTGCGCCAACTGATTGCGCGTGTCGATCATCGTGGCCAGGATCGTCTCGTAGCGCAAGCGCAGATTCATCTCGCGCGCTTCGAGCAACGCTCGCAACTGCGGCGGCGTGACCACGTCGAGCAGGTATCGATCGCCACGCCCCACGTTCGGCGTGGGACTGGCCGGCAGGCGGAAGTTGTCCGACGCCTGCAGGCCAACGATCAGCTTCTGACCCGGCTTGAGCTTCAACTGGTCGACCTCGAAGCCTTCGTCGAGTTGCACCTCGGTCTTGGGTGGCCGGAACTGAGCCAGCGGATGCCGCAGCTCGCTCCCTTCGTCGATCTGGTAATTGGCCCAGACGCTCGACACGCCGTGATCGTCGGTCAACTTGCCCCGCATGGGCAGCCGAGCCGAGGGCGTAATCGCCGAGCCGATGCCAACGATGCGGGCCTGAACCTGGGGCGCGACATCGGGGACCGCCGTGATCGACAACCGCAGCGGCTCGCGATTCTCGACCTCGTCGGTATCGTGCAGCGTCACTTGCAGATGCTGGTCAACGTCGACCTCGCCCAGCGGCAACTCGAACCGTCGCGCGGCGTCTCCCGCGACTTTGATGTCGACGCGGTGCGTCACCGGCGGCTGGCCGGCGCGGGCCTGGACGATCTTCGCCCAGCGCAGCGGCTTGTTCGCCTCGGCCAGCAAGGTCAACTCGCTCCCCAGCGGCGCGGGGACCGTGGCCGAGGCCGGCAGCACGCGCTCGGGCTGGTCGCCGAAGTAGCTGGGATACTTGCAGCGCACGACGAGCGCGGCACTGGGGCTTTCGACCACGCGGATGCGCAGGTCGCGCAGGCGTGCGTCGCCGCCGCGGATTTCCAACCGCAGCGGTTCGAGCACGCTCTGAAAGCGGAACTCGAATTCCTGGTAAGGGTCGCGGCCGGCTTGCGCGTTGCCGACACGGACCATCGTCTTTTGCTCGCGGCTGCCGTCGGGGGCCCAATAGCGGACGGTGACGCGGTCGGGAACAACTTTGCTGGTGTCGGCGTTCACGACCAGCCGCAAGTCGTTGCCCCGCGCGACCACCAGCTCGCCATCGCGGAAGCCAACCGGCACCAGTCGCGTGGCCCGTGGCCAAGGCGAGTTGCTCACGGTCAACATCCTCGCCACCGCCAAGCGGAACGTGCCACCGGCGACCAGCGAAAAGCCCAGCATCGTCAGCAGCGCGAACATCGCCGCCACCAGCGCCCGCCGCGGCGGTCGCACATCGAACAGCTTGTCGACCTTGACCCAGTTGGCCCGGTGGACGGCATCGGCCACGGTGGCGTCGAACATCTCGCGCCCGACCCCTTGCCAATCGTGCCGCGCCAACTCGACCGCCGTCAGCAGGCTGTCGTCCAGCGGATATTGCCGCTCGATCAACAGCGCCAGGCTGCGGTCGGAAATGGGCGCAAACACCCGCGACAGCAGGTATCGACTGACCAGGTAGCCCAAAGCCGCCACCGCCGTGACCAGCAAGACGAGCCGCACATCGCGCGGGCTTTCAAACTTCCAATCAACAGCCACCAGCAGCCAGAACAATCCGACCAGCGCCACGATCGACACGGCAATACCGCGCAGCCAGAGCCAACGCCGCAGGTGGCCGCGCACCGAGCCGAGCAGTGCGCGCAGCTCCGGCGCCAGGCCGGCGTGGCGGCTGGAAGCTGCAGCAGGTTTTTGCTCGGTGGTGGTCATCAATGTTTTTATCTGTAGGTCAGGCCTTGGCCTGACATCATTGTGGTTGCGATCGGCGGCCAGACACTAATCTGATTGGTCAGCACAATATCGTCAGGCCAAGGCCTGACCTACAGGTTGTTCACTTAATTATCCCGACTAAGCTTCTAAGACCCTCATCCGGCCTTCGGCCACCTTCTCCCGAGGGAGAAGGGTTGTTGGTTACCGTGTACCTACGCGAGTTTCAGCAGTCGTCTCAACGTCCACTCGATGCACAGCGCGCCGACGATCGCGCCGAGCATCCACTCGTTGTCCCACAATTTGTCCGGCGTGCCGGTCAGCGTCGTCGTGCGACTGGCGTCGCGCAACTGGGCCGCTACCGATTGATCTCCCGAGATCGCGGCATCGAGCCCTTGGTAATACTGTCCGCCAGTTTGCTTGGCCAGTTCTCCCAACAGCGCGTCGTTCCGCTCGACCTGGTCGCGCTCGCGATCCGGGATGGTCACCTGGATCGGCGGCGCGAGAAGCCGTTCGTTCGGGCTGTCGGGCACGGCCACGTGGGCGCGATAGGTTCCTTCGCCCCGGACCACGTACGTTCCCTGGAACGCGCCGGCACGCGAGGCGTCGCGCGCCAGCGTCACATTCTGGACCGCGCCGTCGGGCGTGACGACCGTGGCCGTCACCTGCGGAGCTTCGAGGGGCTGCAATCGCGCGTCGCTCACCGTGGCGTGCAACTCGACCAGGTCACCCGGCCGGCAGCGATCGCGACTGACCAGCAATACGCCGCGCTGGCTGCCGCGCATCAAGCGGCCTTGCGACACGTGGCGGACCAGCTTGGTATAGAACGTCTCGAAGTAACCCTCGCCCACGCTCCGCAACCGCCACATCTCGCCCGAGCCCAGATAGAACACCTGGCCGAAATAGCGGCCGGCCATGTAGACCGGCTGCTGGTCGTTGCTGACCGCGCGTGGATCGGAGAAGCGGGCGTAGACGGTCGCGTCGAGCTTTGGCCCGCGAACCGAGTAATAGCCGTACACGCCGCGGAACTTGCTCCAGTTTTCGGCGCTCAGGGCGGGCGTATCGGCCAGCCAGAGGAACGGCGCTTCGAGCCCGTCGCGCGTGAACTCGACGGGCCAGGGCTGGCGCGAACCAAAGCGGGCGTCTTCGATCACCGCAAACCGGCGATGGAACTCAACCGGGTACAGGTTGCGAATCTTGTCCATCGCGGGTGATGGCACCCAGGCGTCCATGAACACCGGCCCGGCGATCAGGATCATGCCGCCGGCCTGATGCGAAACCCACTGGTCGACCATCTCGACCTGTTCGGCCGAAAGCATTCGCCAATCGGGGTCAAAGGCGATCAAGCAGTCATACGCGAACAACTCTTGCCGCGTGGCGGGAAACTTGTCGAGCACCTCGCGGGCGTCTTGCGAGATGCCCTGGCTGCCGGTCTGCAGCAGCACGTCGACCTCGACGTCCTTGTCGCGCCGCAGCAGGTTGCGGACAAACTGATATTCGCGCCCCGCGCCGCCGGCAAACAGCAGGACGCTTGTCTTGCGATCGACCACGTCGACCGTGGCCGCGCGATGATTGTCGGCCGGGTTCAAATCCTCAGCCGGCGCCTTCACGCGGAAGGTCAACAGATACTTGCCCGCCGCCGAGGGCTTGATGTCGAACCGCACCGGCACCGGCTCGGTCGAGTCGGGCAGCACGACTTGCTCGGTCCCTTCGAGCTTGGGGGCCGTGGGCTCGGGCGCCTTGTCACCCGCGCCGCCGGTTCGCTCGCTCAGTAGTTCGACCGTCACCGTCTGGCCCGCCAGGCCTTGCGATTGCACATAGCCGGTCACGGTATAGCTGTCGGCCGGATAAGCCCGCAACGGCGCCATCAAGTCGCTCACGCGGACCTGCACGGCGGGTTTGCTGCTGCCAAGGCCGACGGTGTAGACCGGCACGTTGGCTTCGCGAGCGGCGGCCACGGCCTGGGCCAACTCGGCGCCGCCGTTCTGCTGCCCGTCGCTAATCACCACCACGCCGGCCAGCGGCTCGCTCCGCTCGGCGCCGATAGTGTCGACAACCGCCTGGCTTAGTCGCGTCTCGCTGCCGCGCGGCGCGAGTTCCTTGGCCCAATCGGTTTTCGGCTTCTTGGCGTTGGGCTCGTCGGCAACGGCGGCGGGGGTCGTCGCGGCACTGGTCGTGGCCGTGACCGGCGCTTCGCGCGGCAAAAGCGCCACGCGCTGGTTGTCCTCGTCAAACCGCCCGACGACCACATCGTGAACTTTGCGCAACTTCGCCAGCCAATCCCCTTGGCCCAAGGCGTCGACCACGGGGCGATAGCGCGGCAACGGCGGCGACACGTCCCGGTCGATGTCCATGCTCAGACTGGTATCGACCAGCAGCACCACGCGCGACGGCTGGACCAGATCGCGCTCGTTGCGCCATTGCGGCTGCAAGTACACGATCAACAGCGCCGTCAGCGCCGCGAAGCGCAAACCGATGAGCAACATCGACCAGAAGCGTCCCAACTCGACCGCATCGCGTCGATAGACGTAGACCACGTACACCAGCAGGGCCACAAACCCGGCGAAGGTGACGACCGTATCGGTGTCGGTCTGGAGCCGGCCCCACTCGAAGGCCCGGTGCGCCAACCCTTCGGCTAGCAATCGCGGAAAGGTCATACGCGCCCTCCCGTTGCCGGCTGGCCGAGGTGATAACTTGCCGCGCGGGCCAGCCCTTGCTCGCCCACCAGCAGCACGATCAGCAGATACAAGCACAGGTCGCTGAAGTTCGTGCCGCGCGACTCGGTCCCGGTTTCGCCGATATCGACGGCGCGACGGAACTCCAGGCGGACATCGGGAAACTGTTCCGCGATCTGCGCCGGTTCGACCAGCCGCAGGTCGCTTTCCCGCGGGTCGGCGTTCAGGGCAAAGCGGCGCACGACTGGCTGGCCCGTTTGCGTGGCCAGGTGCAATTGATAAATGCCCACGTCGTTGGCGTCGGTCAGACTCGCGACGAGGTCATTCCCCTCGGGTTTCAAATCGACGGCGCTCGCGGGACCATCGCCGGGACGGACCCAGCGGCCTTGCGCCTGGTACTTGCCGGCATCGACGCGCAGCGTGATCGGCGCGCCGACCAGTTGTGACGTCGGAGCCTGCGACGAAGCGCTCAGGTACGATTGCAGTTCGAGCATCGTGACCACGAAGCTCAGGTTCCGCGCCCAACTGTTCCACAACGGAGCCGCCGTCGAGGTGAACGCTACCACGCGGCCGCGGCCGAACGACCGCTCGACGACCAGCGGCGAGCCGTTGCGCAGCTTGGCAATCACGCTGGCATTCGTCGCCGGTTGCCAGCCCGTCGGGGCCATGATGAACCGCTCGACCAAGACCGTGGCCAGGTCATTGTTCCGGCGGCGCAACTGCTCGCGAAAGATCGGATGGTCCGTCGGGTCGATATCGGGAGCGTGTTCCAATCGATCGGCCAGCAGCGGCATCTCGGCCGCCAACGGCAGCGGGAACAAGCCGTTGCCGTCACGGTACAACGCGCGATTGTAGAAATCGATCAGCGTGTGCGGCCCGAGGAAGAACGTCACACCGCCGCCGCCGCGGACGAACTCCTCGAGAGCGCGGACGGCCCCCTCGTCGAGTCGCGGCACATCCAACAGGTAAATGGTTGAGAATTTGTCGAGCGCCTGACGGCCGAGGAAGTTGGGCGTTTCGATCGTCACATCGAGCCCGGTTCGTGCCGTGCCGCCGGGGTGGAACAGCGTGGCCAGAAAGCGCGCGTCGAGCGATTGCGACTCGCCCGGGACGATCAGCACCGGCACACTGGCGGCGGTTTCAATCACGCAGGCCCGGTGGTTGTCGACCGCGACGGCGTCGCTGGGCAGGCTGACTTGCACGGTGCGCGAGCCGGGATCGCTGAGCACGATTTGAAACTGGGCCGTCTTCTGCTCGCCGGGGCGGAGCGCGTCGAAGCGGACCACATTCGACGCCACGCCGTCTTGTTCGACTTCGAGCGCCACTTCGCGCTGTAACTGCCGGCCAAAGTTCTGGACCGTGACGTTGACATTCAGCGAAACACCCGCCGCGCGCGTGCCGATGGCCGGCTCGAGCGCCACGACAGCCAAGTTCTCGCGCTGCTGATCGACACATTGCACCAGCTGGAACCGCGTGCCGTCCGCCGACATCTTGGCCAACTGGGTCGCCAACTCGCCTGGCTCGCCCCACGGAGTGGCGCGGAAATCGGAAACGATGTACACGACGCGCTGCGTGCCAGGCTCGACCGGCAAGGCGCGCCCGAGCGCCCCCACGACCGGGCCCGGCTGCAACGCCATATCGGTCGGCCGCCAGGCTTGCATGCGGCCGTGCAACTGGTCGGCCAGTTGATTGTCGATCGTCAGTTCCAACAGATCGAACTGCGGGCTCGACCGCTCGTCGCCGGCGCGCGAATAGCGCAGCAAGCTGACCTTTTGCGAGCCGCCGCGCGCGGCCCATTGGCGGACCAGGCGTTCGACCGTCTGGCGGGCCACGTCAAACGCGTCGCGATCGGCGCCACGGTCGGTCATCGAGAAACTGTCGTCGAGCAGGATCACATGATCGAGCGGTCGATCGGTGAGCCGCCAGTTCCAGGCCCCGCTCCACAACGGCTGGGCGATAACCAACACCGCCAAGGCCACGATGCTCATGCGAGCGAGCAACAGCAGCAGTTCCTTGATCCGCACCCAGCGGCTGTACTTCTTCTGGCTTTGCAGCAGGAATTCCATGGCGGCCCACGGCACGCGGCGCTGCCGGAGCATGTTGATCAGATGGATCAGGACCGGCAGCGCCACCAGCGCCAACGCTCCAACCATCGCGGGATGAACAAACCAGGAACTCACAAGTCGAATACCGTCTGCTAAAAGTGAACGGAAAGGAATGACGCGACGCGCGGTTACCGGGCGCGGCCGCGCGCTCGCACGGCCAGCATCGCGGCCAGCGAGGTGTCGAACGGCTGGCTGGTGCGAACCAGAGTGTAGTCGACGCCGGTTCGCGAGCAGCCCTGGCGAATCTCCTCGAGGTAGGCCTGCAGCGCTTCGAGGTAGCCCTGACGCAGCGCGCGAGGATTGCAGCGGAGCAAGTCGGCGGTTTCGAGCCCTTCGAATCGGGTCGGCCCGTCGAACGGAAACTCAAGCTCGTCGTCGTCCAGGATGTGGAACAGCAGCACTTCGTGCCCGCGCTGCCGCAACATCCCCAGGCCGCGGAACAACCCGGCACGTTCGACGAACAAATCGGAGATCAACACGATCAGGCCGCGACGCGGCAACTGCTCGGCGGCGGCCTGCAGCAGCGGGGCCAGGTCGGTCTTGTCGGCCGGCTCGGCGACCTCTAGCGCCTGGATGATGGCTTGCAGGTGGCCGCGCGCGGCGCGGGGCTCGACCTTGGCGCGCTGGGCCGCGTCGAAGGCGATGCAGCCAACCGCGTCTTGCTGGCCCAGCAGCAGATACGCCAACGACACGGCCAGCGTCGCGCCATAGTCGTACTTGCGCAGGGGTCCGCGCCCGTAGCGCATGCTATTGCTCACATCGACCAGCAGCGTGGCCCGCAGATTGGCGTCTTCTTCGTACTGCTTGATGACCAGTCGATCGTGGCGGCCCCAGACCTTCCAGTCGATGCGGCGCAGATCGTCCCCGCGCACGTAAGGACGGTGCTGAATGAATTCGAGCGATTGGCCGAAGTACGGGCTGCGATGAATTCCGGAGAGGAACCCTTCGACGATCACCTTGGCCCGAATGTCCATGCGGGCCAGGCGCTGCACCGCTTCAGGATGCAAATATTGTTTGGAACCGTGCATCGCGCGTCAGTTCATCTTCCTTGGTGGGAGTGTCCGTAAGCAGGCGGTCGATCACCTGGTCGGCCGTCACGCCTTCGCTCTCGGCGGCAAAGTTCAGCACCAGGCGGTGCCTGAGGACCGGCTTGGCCAGCGTTTGAATGTCTTCGGTGGCCACGTGGGTGCGGCCGCGCAGCAAGGCCCGGGCCTTGCCGCCGAGGATCAGGTTCTGGACCGCGCGCGGGCCGGCGCCCCAGTGGAGCTGATCGCCGACATAGTCGGGAACGCCCGGCTCGCCAACGCGCGTCTGGCGGACCAGCGACAGGGCGTAGCGAATCACGTGGTCGGTGATGGGCACCTCGCGGACCAGTCGTTGGAGTTGCAGAATCTCCTCGGCCATCAACACCGGCACGATCTGGTCTTGCAGGGTGGTGGTCGTGCGGCGGGCGATCTCGAACTCGTCCTGAAAGCTCGGATAGCGGACGAAGACCTTGAACATGAACCGGTCCTGCTGCGCCTCGGGGAGCGGATAGGTTCCTTCCTGTTCGATCGGGTTCTGAGTCGCCAGGACGAAGAACGGATCGTCGAGCGCGTGGCGCACGCGGCCGGCCGTGACTTGCCGCTCTTGCATCGCTTCGAGCAAGGCGGCCTGCGTCTTGGGCGGCGTGCGATTGATTTCGTCGGCCAGAATCACGTTGGCGAACAACGGCCCTTCCAGAAAGCGAAACTCGCGGATGCCCGTCGAGCGGTTTTCCTCGATCACTTCCGTGCCGGTGATGTCGGCCGGCATCAGGTCGGGGGTGAACTGAATGCGGCTGAACGAAAGGCTGAGCGTGCGGGCCAGCGTGCTGATCATCAGCGTCTTGGCTAACCCCGGCACCCCTTCCAACAGACAGTGCCCGCGGCTGAACAGACAGATCAACAGCTCTTCGATGACGTCTTCCTGGCCAACAATCACCTGGCCCAGTTGAGTGACAATGCGTTCACGCGCAGCGGCCAGACGCTTGATGGCGGAGGAATCTTGCGAGGTAAAGTCGGTCATAAAAGTTGCTAGTTGCTGGTTGCTAGTTGCGAGGAAAGACGGGTTAGAGACTAGGCGTTAGGGGCTAGGGGGAGACATTCATTCCTTGAACTTTACTAGCCGCTAGGAACTAGCAACTAGCAACTTCCTCCTCACCGCTGATAAATCGGCAACGCGCCGTTTTCTAGTTGCAGGATTGTCAGGTTCACGGCCGTCGTGTACACGGGCCCCAGGTAGCCTTGCGGCCAGGAGCCGTCGGCGTCGGCCTCGTTCAGGATCTTGTTGTAGATCTTATTCCGATAGGTCGTCCACGTCGCGCCCCCTTCACGGTAGCAGACTTGGGCATAGTAGTAATGGGCGTAATGCCAGTAGCCAAAGTTGTCGTTGCCGACATTGTTATTATCGAGGTGCTTGCGGCAATACGCCAACAACTTGGGGACGTACTGGCTGTCGTAGTCGCCGGCATTGAACAGACAGGCGATGGCCGCGGCCGAAATCGCCGGCCGGCCGCCGCCCCCCTGCAGGCTGTACTGCACGCCTCCGTCGGGCAACGTGCAGCGACGAATATAACCGATCGCCTTATCGACGATCTCCTTGGGGACCGGAACGCCAGCATTGCGACAGCCGCGCAAGCCTTGCACCTGGGTAATGGTGGTCGAGCCTTCGTCAAAGCCGTTGCCGTCCTTGGCGCTGACATAGCCCCAGCCGCCGCCGGAAGTTTGCGCCTCGCCAGTAAAGCGAACCGCCCGGGTCAAGACATCGACCAGCGTGTCGCGCCGCTCGGCGTCTTCTTCCTCGCCGAGGACTTGCGAGAGGAACAACATGCTGTAGCCGTGACCGTAGGTGTAACGATCGTCCTTGGTTGGGTCGCCGATCAGGCCGTTGGGCCGGCTGCGACTGACCAGGTAATCGACCGCGCGGCGGATGTTGGCCGAGTACTTGCCTTGCGTGGTGGTCGAGCCTTCGCACAATAGCGCGGTGCCCGCGAGCGCGGTCATGGCGGTCGGATAGCGTTGCTCGGCGCCGGTCCAGTGACCCAAGCGCGATTGTGAATTGGCCAGCCAGTCGAGCCCGCGCGAAATGGCTCGCTGGGCCTTAGGGTCATCGAGCGCGGGGGCATCGGCGGCGCGGAGCGCGCCGGCGACCGCAATAATGAATAGACTTAGCAATATTCCGTGACGCATCGTCATCTCTCGATTCTCTCGCTTGGCGCCGCAGCGCGCGGGCCAATGGCCCCGCTGCTAAACGGCTAAGCGTGTTTCCATCTACTTTCTTTAGTCCCCTCTCTCGCTCGTCCCCCACCCTCTACTCCCCCACTCCCCCACCGCTTCTCCGTTGTGTCGTTGTGCCGTCGTGGTTGGTTTTCTCCACCGGTCAGAACGGCGAAATCGGGTTCGCCATCCCTTCGATCCACTTCTGCAACCCCTTGCCCAGCGCCCGGCCAGCGCGCGTGGGCAGCGAATCTTCCTTCGGCGGCTGGGGCTCCTCGGCCGGCGGCCACGGCTCGTCGGTCCACGCCAGCTTGATCGTCTGCTTGGGCGTGCGTAGTTGCACTTCGTGCTTCTGCGGATCGCCGGTGATCATCAACACTTGAATCTGCGCCGTCAACTTGTCGTTGTACACCACGCGGCCGTTCCGCTTGTCGATGCACAAAAACGTACCGACCGCCGGCACGTTCCCCAGGCCCGAGCGGCGGTGGATGTGCGACGCGAAGATCAACACCGGAATGTCGGCGGGTTGGTAATTGATCAGATGCCGATTCTCGACCGGCGTGGCGAAGGCTTGCTTCCCGGTCGCGCGATCAAAGCCATACACATGCCCGTTGATCAACACCGGCGGGTACGGCGTCTGCAGCGGCGTCTCGTACGATTCTCCCTTGGTGGCGGCCGCCGGATGTGACGTGACGACCAGCCAGCGCTCCGGCGTTTCATACAAGAACAGATCGTTGACGTTCTCTTTGTCGAGCCCTTCGCCCGACGCCAGTACGTGCCCGTCGTCGGCCGCCAGAAGCGTGAACTTGCCGTCGGGGCCCAGTACGCCGATCAGCCGATCGTCGAACAGGCAACCGATGTCCTTCAGCTTGAGCTTCCGCTCCCAGATCACTTTTTCGGCCCACAGGTCGCGGCACCGCAGCCAGACTTGCGAGCCGTCGCTCTCGTGAAAGACCACCTGCTTGGGGCCGGCAATCACGATCTCGGCCGTCGGCGCGATGAGGCGGTGCCCCAGCTCGGCCCCGTCGGTCGCGCGCAGAACCAGCAGCTCGTCACTGTCGGGCTGCGTGATGTAGAGCCGTTGTTCATCGTTGAAGATGTCCGCTTCCAGGCTGATGCCGTGACGCGTCCACTGCACACGGCCGGTCAGCGGATGCACGGCAATCAGGTTGCGCTGCCGCTGAAAGCAAACCAGGTCAGGCATGACGAGGCGCAGTTCGCCGATCGGACGTCCCAGGATGTTGGCCGAGCGCTGCTGGCGGCGCTTGGAGGTGATGAACTGGCTGGAGTTCCCCTGGTGGGTCATCACCCCGCTGCCGCTGCGCCAAGGGTTTGCCAGAATATCCCCCAGCTCCTCGCGCCACAGCACACGCGGCCCCGTGCCGCCAGGGGTGCCCAAGGTGTCGATGGCCGCCATCTGCAAACCCATCGACGCCAGCGCCAGATGCCCCGACACACGCACGTGAGTTAGTTGCGGCAGCGCCCAGGTCACATTGCCCGAAGGGTCGGCCAGCGAGGCCCGCCAGCGCTCCTTGCCCCAACCGTCAAAGCCGATCACGGTTTGCTGCTGTTGATCGAGTTCGATGCCGGCGCGGGCAAAGAACAAGCCGCGTGGTCCCCGCAGCTCAAGGGGTTGCTGCATGCGAGCCGAGCCGCTCGCGGCGATCTTGGGAGTTTCGCTACGGACGCGCCCGGTGGGCCACGCGGTTGGGGACGGCGCGTCGGCCACGACCTCGGCGGCGATCGAACGGGCCGAACGCCCGTCAAAGCAAACCGCCTCGCCCCAAGCGCGCAGTGTTTCGACCAGCGGTCGGGCGTCTTCGACACGGTGGGCCTGCTTCAACAGCAGCGCCAGCCGCGCCGTGCCGGCGCGCACATGTTGCTCGCGGGTCGACTCCATCAGCCGCAACAGCCACGATTCGAGTTCCAGGCCGCTGACATGGTCGCCGCCGCGAGTGACCAAGGCCCAGCGGGCGTCGTCAGCCAGCGGCTCTTCGCTGAAACAGTCGATAAACGAACGGAGCGCCGCCGGGTCGGCGGCCTTCACGGCCGAGTCCAATCGCGCTTGCAGCGCCCGATTCATCGACTGACGCTGTTCGTCGTTGGCTTTCTGGCGCAGCAAAGCGACTTGCGTACGCACCCAGCGATCGGGATGGACCGACCAGCCCGGCTCGATTCGTGTCAACACTCCGCGTTCAGCCGCCGGCAGATCGGACAGCTTCAAGCAATAGTCAAACGCCTCGGCCAGGCGACTTTCCTCGGCCAGTCCCGACGCCATGGCGCACAGGTACGCCACGCGATCGGTCGACTGGACGAACATCGGTTCGAGTTCTTTGGCCATCACGTACGACCGGGCGAAATCGGTCCTCAGACTCGACAGCAACGCGTCGAGCAACACCCGAGTCGTGCGCGGGTCTTGGCCTTGATCGTGCGCGCGGCGGAGCAACTTCAGCCCTTCGTCAACGCGACCGGCGTCGAGGGCCAGTTCCCCTTGGAACGCCAGGGCTTGTGGATCGTCCTTGCGCTTGGCGACCAGTTCGTCGATGTGACGCCGCAGTTCGTCCGATTGGAAGAAGCATTCCAATCCCAAGGCCGTTTGCGACAGGATCATGCCGTGATGCGCGATCAGGTTGCCCGGCACATTCCCCGAGCGCGAACGAACGCGCGACGCCAACTGGTGCGTGTGCAAGTCGAACAGCGCCACTTCACCCGTGCTCAGCGGCAGGCAATACGCCCCGGCGGTCATATAGCCGCGACCACTGGGACGCGCGCCGGTCGGCAGTTCGAGCGTCCACCTGGTTTCGCCATTGGCCAGCGACACACCGGCGAGCGCGTGCCGGCCGACGACCAGCACTTCGTCGTTCTCGACGCCGCCGAGGAACAGCCCGTGGTCGCGCCCCGTTTTCCAGCGCAACTGCCCGGTTCGCAGATCAAGGCAATACAACTCGTCAGCGCCGACCAGCCCGGCCGATTCGACCGGCGTGACCAGCACCGCGCCCGACGCGATCAGCACGGTGGCTTCGGACCAGCGTTCGGCCGGCGGCATTTGCTGGCGCATGTTGGCGACCGCGAATGGATTGCCGTTCGTGTTGTCGGCGTTGCGCCGATACTGGTAACCCCACAACAGCGAGCGGGTCGTCACATCGATGCCAATCACCGCGCCGGCGCTGGTCGGACAGACCAGCACGCCGTCAGCATAAGAAGGCATGGCGCCGGCCAGACGGCGCACGGGGTCGTCGGTGATCCCTTGCTCCAACAACGCCAACTGCTGGGACCATTCCAGGTCGATCGTGGCCAGACGGCTTCCCGGCTTGGTCACCGTGCGCAGCGCCAACAGTCGAATCTCTCCCTTGATCTCAGCCAGCGCGTACAGCCGACCGTCCAGCGGCAACGGCGGCCCCAGGAAAAACGCCCCGGCCAGCGGCAATTCGTCTTCGCCCGGCGGGCCGCCGGCTTCCCAATCGAGTTTCCCCTGGCTGGCAATGCGATAGGACACCAGGCGATTCTGGGCCGAAGTCGCCACAAAGCCCGGGCGAATGCCGCGACGGCCAGGCTGCATGAAGATCACGCCCCCCAGGCTCCGATCGTTGTCCGGCGCCAAGTCTTCGACACAGAAGACCGATTCGCCATCGCTGCTCAACATGCCATAGACAGCGTCTTCCCACAGACGCTGGTTAAGCCAGTTGCCAACGTCCGGCCGCGCGCCGCGCCCCGATGTTTCACCAGCCGTGTCCAGGAACTGTCGCGCCGCGTCGTCCTCATTGCCGGTCCAGACGCGCTTGCCCGAGCGCTCGTCGACGGCGACCAACCCCAACGTCGAACGGGTGAACAGCTCGCGGCCCACGGCGATCGGTTGGATCGACGGCAACACCGGCTGTTCTTGATCGAGATACGACTGCGACAGTTGATCGGCCATCCGCGCCAGGTTCGGATCGTTGGCCGTTGGCACTTGCCAGCGCCGATTCAGCACAGGCCGGCTGGCGACGACATCGGTATTGCGCGAGGCCGAGCCGCGGAACATCGGCCAGTTGTCGCTGGCATCGTCGCCGCGCGCGCCGGCGTTCCGCGGGCCGCGCGCCGGCGCGACATCTTGCAGCCAGGCTAGCGCGACCAGCTCTTCGGTTTTCGGCTTGCGATCGGTCCATTGCTCGGCCACGATGCCCGCGCGTCCGGCGGGCAAGTCGAGCAGTTTGCGTTGTTGCCCAGCCACGTAGAACAAATCGTTGGCATGATCGCGGCTGATCGCCAACAGCCGGTCGATCGCTTCGCGCACCTGGCCCGAGCGCATCAGGCTGAGCGACAGCCGCACCGACAGCAACGGCTCGAACTTGGCGGCGGCCGGGCTATGCAATAGCCGCGAAAAGAGCACCGTCGCTTCGTGGGCGCGGCCTTGTTCGAGTTGCACCGTTCCCAACAGCCACGTGGCCTGATAGCCAGCTTGGGTATGGAAGAAGCGCCGCGCGGCCGTGGCCAGCAACTCGACGTCGCCGGAATCCTCGGCTTGCTTGAGCATGTCGGCGGCTTGCGTGCCGAACTCGGTTTCGTAGGCTTCGCGTCCTTCCTCGGGCAGCTCGCCCAACAGCCGGCGGGCCTCGAACTTCAAGCTGCGATGCGCCGCCGAGCGGTCGCGCTGCCTGGCGTCGGCCTTGCTAGGAGTAAGGAACACATCCTCGGACGAGCCAAGAATGGCGCCCAGCAAACGGACGGCTTCGCTGAAGCGGCGCTCGGCAATCAGCTCGTGCGCCTTGGTCAGTCGTTGGGTGGCGCTACGGTCGTGCGGGAAGAAGATCGCCTCTTCGACGGGTTCGTCGGCGGAAAAGACGCCGGCGGCCGTCAAGACTAAAATGGCAAGCACTGTCAGCGCCAAATGCCAGCCCCGCGGCCGCCACGCGGCAAAAAACGAAAAAATCTGGTGGCCCGTGCAAGCCCCTCGGCGGCGGGTGGAAAGCGGCGCGCGAACCGTCCCTCGCGGGCAAGAATGATCGTCGTGGAGGGCTCGCCTCATGGCCGCATCGCTCCGGTCGAATGGCATGTGGATAACTTCGCGCCGTGGACGTTGTCCCCGGCGCGTGCGAGCCGCCGAGCGGGGGCTCGGCGAGGCCGCTGTGCGTGATTGTCCGTAATCGTTGTAACCAGCGTCTGCCCAATATCTTAGTCTTAGGCGTTACGACCGGCAAGAAACGCCGCTGGCGGGGCCGATTTCCCCGATCGCACCGGCGCGAGACAAGACCCCGTGGCGGCGTGCCGCGCGTGGCGCGTGCTATGCTTGGGCGACACGAAAGCCAGTTCGCGTGGGCTTGCGGGACAGGCGGCTGGCACGCCAAACGGTTCGTCACGGCACGACATTAGATGCGCGCGACAGGGGGAAAAATCCCGGAAAACCCGCTACTTTTCACGGTTTTTCTGGTTGCTTTTTCCAGCCTTCCGGACTTAAATCATCGCGTCTGTTATGCGGACGGACATGTGTTTTTCTAGTATTTCCCATTTCCCGCAGGGAGGAACCAACGATCATGGCGAAGGCCGCCGCTGCTGGTGCGACGGGTAAGAAAGCCCCGAGCAAGAGTGAAGTTTTGGCTAACATTGCCGAAGCCACCGGTGTCGCGAAGAAGGACGTCTCTGCCGTCTTCGAAGCACTGGGCAACGAAATCAAGAAGGCAATGGGCGCCAAGGGTCCCGGCCTCTTCACCATCCCGAACCTGGTGAAGATCACCAAGAAGAAGAAGCCTGCACAACCCGCTCGCAAGAACGTGGCAAATCCGTTCAAGCCGGGCGAGTTCCGCGACATTCCGGCCAAGCCGGCGTCGCAGCAGGTCAAGGTTCGCGCCTTGAAGAACCTGAAGGCGATGGTCTAACCAATCGCGCTTTCTCGTTCGAAACGTCTCGCACGTATCCGGCCTGTCGGTAATCAAACCACCGCAGACCGCGCGCCGCGAAGCGAACAAGTGACCGCCCGGGTGTTTGAGTTGGCCACCGACCTATGTCGGCAATCGTCAGCCCAGACACCCGGGCGGTTTGCTTTTTGGTCCGTTGTCAGTGGTTCGTGGTCCGTTGCACGCCGCTTCGCGCCAAGCTGTAGGTCAGCCGTAGGTCAGGCCTTGGCCTGACATTGTTGTGCGTGGCACTATGTAGACGCCCTGGTCACCATGGATGCCACATTGGTGTCAGGCCAAGGCCTGACCTACGGCGCCAATTGCTGCCATCCGCGATGTTGTTCGGACGCTTAAATCACCTACGATGCTCGCATGTCATCGTATCTCCGACATTTCGTCCCCGGCGGAACGTACTTCTTTACGGTTGTTACGGAACGTCGGACACCGGTATTCATCGACGACCAATCGGTGGCCCTGTTGGGCGCGTCGTTGCGAAGCTGCAAGAGAAGTTACCCGTTTACAATCATTGCCATGGTGACGTTGCCTGAGCATTTACACGCGATTTGGTCATTGCCGAACAACGAAGCCAACTATTCTCGAAGATGGTCGCTGATCAAGAGCGAATTCACCCGCACATGGCTTGCGGCTGGCAACCAAGAACAACGGCAGTCCACCGCTCGTAATCGCGAACGACGCCGCGGTGTTTGGCAGCGCCGTTTCTGGGAACACGCGATCCGCGATGAAGTCGATCTCGAAGCTCATTTCGATTACATCCACTTCAACCCAGTAAAACATGGACTCGTATCGAGCGTGAAAGACTGGCCTTGGTCAACCTTTCATCGGTGGGTCAAAGACGGACATTATTTGAACGACTGGGGCTCGAATGTCAGAATTCCGCCCCTGCCTGGCAACGCCGGGGAATGACTCGTCGTGAACAGTTGAGAACCACCGTAGGTCAGGCCTTGGCCTGACATTGTTGTGCGTGGCACTATGTAGACGCCCCGGTCACAATGGATGCCACATTTGTGTCAGGCCAAGGCCTGACCTACGGCTTCATGACCACGAATCGCCGATTGCGCTTGATCTCATTCCGTCCGAATGGTTAAGCGCAGCGCCTTGATTCGCGACAACCCCTCGGGGCCATCGCTGCGCTCTGACCCCGCCACCCATCCCCAGGACGGATCAAGCTCAAGAGCACAGCTCAGACCGTTCACCTGGACGAGAGCGTGCCCGTTGTAAGGCAGGTGATCTGGAAAGCCATCATGCCCGGCTCAAGCCCTCGCGTTCCTGTTTAACAGCTTTTGAAATCCGAAGAATGCACCTGCGACCAGACCGCAGACGGCAAAGAATTCGGGAAACGGCGGGCCCCAACCGCCTACGATTACATAAAGCACGAAGCAAGACCCTGCCGCGAAAGTCAAACACAGGGCAAACGATCTGGCAAAGACTACAGGGAACTCAATTCGTCTAGGATTCTCCATAAACGACACCAGCGCGACCAGAATGGAGACTACCCAAAACATCAAGACAACTTCGATGGCGGCAGCGCCCCATAGAACACGTACCGAAATCGAAGTTGAGTTTGGTGGCATTTCGATCAAGGAATGAAATGCCGCCTGGAACTCGGAATAGGCTGGTGAACGGGGCGGTGCCCAGACTGGATGAGGTGAAAGGTGCATGCTTAAATTGTGGCGATCTATTACGCATTCTGCTTTCCAGGGCACTGAAGACGCCTCCCAAGCGATCACCGCAATCGTTGCGGTGAGGTAGAGCCAGCTTAGGAATCGGCTTGTGGTCATGGTTGCCCAACGAATTAGGCCTTGTCGATCACCAACGTGCATTGAACCGTGAGCGTTTGTCCGGATTAACAGATATGCCCAAATAAATATCCTGGTGGGTAATGGACCATCCGAGGCCCCTTGAAGGCCTTAACTCTGGTTCAAATCCAGGTCGGGATGATGGGAAGCGTTGCATCGAAGATAGCAACGATGGCCAATTGCGTCCCAACGTCAGCCACGTGCCAATCGCCGGCCTTCCCCAGCAACGGACTACTGACCACGGACCACGGGCCAACTTAGTACGAATACGTCAGCCCGCCGGAGCCGACGTGGAACGTCTGGAGCGAGTTGACTTGCAGGTCGTAGTTCACGAACGCCCGAGTCCGCGGGTTGATGTCCCAGCCGAAGCCGCCGCCGAGGATGGCCCAGTTGCGGCCGAAGTTGAGCCCTTGCGTCGCGAAGTTCACACCGGTGCTGCCGGCGAACACCGCGTTCAGCGTGGTGACCGGCGCGTTGTACTCGTGCAGCCAGGTAGCCCGCAGTTCGGTGTTGTAGCGCGAGCCGGGGGCCAGGCGGAACCAGCCCATTCGATCGGCGAACACCAGCCGCGTCCCCAGCAGATTGCGCAGCGCGTTCGTATTGTTGCCGCTGGTGACCAGGTCGACCGAGTTGGCGCCCCCTTCGTTCAAGGCGTTCTGCCGCAGATAGATGTATTGCAGGCCGGCATATGGTTCGAGCATCCAACTGCGCCAGACATTGAACCGCGTGCCGATTTCGCCGTAGGCGGTCGCTTGCCAGCCCGAGTAGCGTCCCGTGGCGGTTCGGTCGATGCCGCCGAAGTTGATGGCCCGAACGGCGCTGTAACCGTCGAAGCCGACCGAGCCGGCCCCCATCGCGAACACTCGGCCGTTGTCGCGGCGCAGGTAAGTGCCGATCTGTCCGTCCGAGCCACGATTGGTTTGCAGCACGTCGCTGGCCCGCACCATCACCGACGAGTAGGCGGCGAACGCGCCCAACCGCGTGCAATCGTCCAGGTTGCGGTGCAGATTGACCAGCGAGCCGCCAAAGCCATAGGTGGCGCTGCTGGCGTTGCCGTCGCTGGCCACGTTGCCCCCCAGGCCATAGCCCTGGAATGAGCCTTGCCAGCGGGTGCGGCAGCGGGGCTCGACAAAGTGGATCTTCGCCTCGCCCGATTCCTTGTCGTAGCTGACCAGGGCGATTTGCTTGTCGCTGTCGTCATTGTCGGCGGTGGCGATGGGTGGTGGCGGCGGCGCCAACGACGGCAGCGAGGAACCGGTGTCGTTGTCAGGCGCGGCCGCGGCGCGGCGCAGCAACTGGTACAGGTAGACGGTGTTCTGAATCTCAAGTTGCGCCGTCGTGCCGTAAATCTCGCCGCCGAGCATTGAAAACGCTCGTCGCGCCGAAGTGGTGTCGAGCCCGGTGATCGCGTTGATTACGTTCGACAAGTCGCCGGTGGCGCTGGCGCTCACCTGGTCGAGGGCCGAGCCGACTTGCTGCTGGTTATACGTTCCGCCCGCGTTGGCAAAGTTCGTCGTGATGACGAACTCGACCGCCTTGGCCGCGTCGTCATAAACCAGCGAGGCATTCAACAGCGGCGAGTTGCTGGTGATGTCGGCGAATGTCGTGCCGCCGCGCGAACCCGCGCCCGAGGTGCCATAGTTCAAGAATGTGTACACCGTGCCGGGGGCAAACGTGCCGCTTTGCGGCGAGATTTTGACGTGTCCTCCCAGGGTGACGTTGCCACCGACGCTGACCAGGTCGTTGTTCACGCCGGCCGTGTTGCCGCTGCCACTCATCCGCACGACGGTGTTCGATGACGAGCCGTCGGTCAACGTGCCGGTGACCGTCAACGTGGCGATCGAGCCAGCCTGGGCGATCGTGCCATTGTTGGTCAGGTTGCCCGTGATCGTCGAGTTGCCCCCCAACGTGCCGCCGGCGTCGATCGTGGTGTTGCTGGCGATCGACGAGGCCAGGAACAACGTGCCGCCCTGGATTTCGGTCGTGCCCGAGTAGTTGTTCGTGCCCGAGAAGGTGGTCGTGCCCGAGCCGCTCTTATACACGTTGCCAGTGCCGGTCATGTTGCCGGTATAAGCCCCGTTGGTCGACTGGCTGAAGTTGACGTTGGCATTGTTGGTGATGTTGCCTTGGATGGCGCTGGTTGTGCCGGCCAGCGTGCCGTTGGTGACGGTGGTGCCGCCGTTGTAGGAGTTCACCCCCGAGACGGTCACCGTCGCGGTGCCGTTGACGGCAACCGTGCCCGAGCCCGACATGTTGCCGGTGTACGAACCATCGGTGGTCTGGGCGAAGGTGACGTTGGTGTTGTTGACGATGTTCCCCTGGATGCCAGTAGTCGTGCCGCTCAGGGTGCCGCCGCTGACGGTGGTGCCACCGGTGTAGTTGTTGGTACCGGTGAAGTTGACGGTCCCGGTGCCGATGATGTTCACGCTGCCGGTGCCCGACATGTTGCCGCTGTAGGTGCCGTTGGTCGCCTGGTTGAAGGTGACGTTCGATTCGTTGGTGATGTTGCCTTGCACGCCGGCGGTGGTGCCGCTCAGGGTGCCGGCCAGCACGGCCGTGCCTCCCGAGTAGGTGTTGCTGCCGGTGAAGTTCACCGTGACGCCGCTGGCGTTGATGATGGCGGCGCCGCCACCAAACATGTTGCCGGCATAGGTGCCTGACGTGGTGCCGGTGAAGTTGGAAAAGATCACCGCCGAATTCGTGGCGACGTTGATGTTTCCCTGGACGTTGTCCGTGTTTCCTTGCAGCGCGCCGCTGAGGATCGTGGTGCCGCCGGAATAGGAGTTGGCAACTCCGGTCAGCCCGTTGTTGAAGACGATCGTCCCCGAACTCGTGATCGTCACATCGCCAGTGCCGACCATGGTGCCAAAGAACGTGCCTGACCCGTTCTGGCTGAATAGCACGTGGGAGTTGTTGGTAACATTCCCTTCGATACCCAGCGTGGTACCCGCCAATGTGCCGGTGCTGACCAACACCGCGGCCGAGCTCGTGGAATTGTTGGCGTTGTTGCCAGTGAAGGTAATCGTGCCGGCCGCGGTTCCTTGAATGATCACCTGGCCGTTGTTGTAGATGTCACCCGAATAGGTCTGAGCCGTGGAATTGTCGAAGATACCCGTCGAACCGATGCCGACGTAAATGCCGCCACCATTCGCGCCGCCATTGGTGGTGCCGGCGCCGTTGCCCAGGCCGGCCGCGGCGGTGTTGGTGCTATCGGCCGACGAGTTGCCGCTAAACGTGGTGACGCTGCCATTGGCGATGAAGATGGCGCCGCCCAGGCCGTTGCCGCCGCCGCCGCCGACACCCGGCGCGCCGCCGTTGCCGCCGCCAAAGTTGTTGTTACTGCCGCCGGTCGAGCCGCTAGTCCCCGCGCCCGAACCGCCACCGCCATAGGTGGCGCCGTTGCCGTTGCCCGTGGTGGCCGTGCCACCGCCGGTGTTGTAAAAGGTGCCTCCTGGCGTGCTGTCGACGGCGTTGAAGTTGCCGCCGGCGCCCCCCAGGTTCGAGCCGGTGCCGGCGCCCGTGCCGGCAGCGCCGCCGTCGCCACCTTTGACGCTGTTATTGGTGAACTGCACATTGTTCAAGGTGACGAACGAGACCGTCGCCGAGTTGTCGCTGGCGACGTAGATGCCGCCGCCCGAGCCCAAACCACCACCGCCGCCGCCGGTGCCGGCGCCGTCTCCCGCGCCGCCGGCGCCACCTTCGACGTGCGAGCCGGTGATCATCATATTGCTGAACGACACGGTCAGGCCGGCATTCACCGTGAACGCCTGGTGATTGTTGCCTTGAATCACCACGCTGTTGCCACCGACCAGGCCATTGATGATCGTGTTCGCGGTGATGGCCGGCGCGGTGCCCGACAGCGAAACCGTGGCCACGCTAAAGATGATCGTGCTGCCGGGATCGCCGTTGGCCAGATTGATGACGTAACTCAGCGAACCCGAGTTGCTGGTACCATCACCGGTGCCCGTGTCGGTCGAACGATCCACGGTATAAGTGCCGGCGCCCCAGGCCGACGTGGCGATCAGTGCCACCACCAGCGTGGCGACGATCGTCCGCGTGCGCAGCCGCTGACCGCTCGTGCGCGCTGGCGCTCGGCCAGCGCGCGCCGTGGTCTCGATCCGGTGCTGGTGACTACGCATCGTCGGGGTTGCCGTCTCGAAGCTGGGTCGGGTGTGCCGCCGGGGAAATCGCGGGTAAGATTTCGCGGCGCTTACGGTGGGAAAGTTTGCGGGCAGGGTTGTCGCTTGTCCCTTCGACAGCGCCCCGGCAGACGCTACGCCAACGCTATGGTCGCGCGCCACCGGCAGTTCGCTCTCGACTGCACCATTAGCTACAATCGTCAAGGCTTAACGCCCAATTGAGTTTGCCTTGAATTACTAACTTGCTGGCTGTGGCGCGCCCGAAGACTGGGAAAACTTTGCGGGCCAGAAGTTGCTAGCGGCTAGTTGCTGGTTGCTAGCAAAGAAGAGCTCGAATCGAAATGAACGACTCCATGCAATTGTCCAAACGACACACGACAGCAGCATCTCACTTGCAACTAGCAACCAGCAACTAGCAACTTCTCTCCCCCTATGCCCGACTCCCCTGCTACTCCCGACGAACCTGATCTCGCCGGGCAGGCGTTGGGCGACTACCAGTTGCTGCGTCGCTTGGGCCAAGGGGCAATGGCCGAGGTTTATCTGGCCGAGCAGGTCTCGCTGCGCCGACCGGTGGCCATCAAGGTGCTGCGCAGCAGCCTGGCCGGCGACGCCACCTACGTCGACCGCTTTCATCACGAGGCGCAGGCGGCCGCGGCGCTGGTCCACGCCAACATCGTGCAGATCTACGAAGTCGGCTGTCGCGACGGCGTTCACTACATTGCCCAGGAATACGTCGCCGGCCAGAACCTGCGCGACGTCGTCTCGCGCCATGGACCGCTCGACGCCGCGCAAGCCGTCACCGTGTTGCGACAAGTGGCCCTGGCGCTCCAGAAAGCCGCCGAGCGCGGCATCGTGCATCGCGATATCAAGCCCGAGAACATCATGCTCGCGCGCAGCGGCGAGGTGAAAGTCGCCGACTTCGGCCTGGCGCGATTGACGCAAGATCAGGCGGCGCTGCGGCTGACACAAGTTGGCATGACGCTCGGCACGCCGCTGTACATGAGCCCCGAGCAAGTCGAAGGGCGCGAGACCGATCCGCGCAGCGATCTCTATTCGCTCGGCGTAACCACGTTTCACGTCCTGGCCGGCGCGCCGCCGTTCACGGCCGACACGGCGCTGGGCGTGGCGGTGCAACATTTGAAGTCGTCGCCGCCGCGGCTCGAGACCCTGCGCCCCGATCTGCCGCCGGCGTTGTGTCGCGTGGTGCATAAGCTGCTGGCCAAGTCACCGGCCGATCGCTACCAGTCGGCCCGCGAACTGTTGCGCGACCTGCGACCCTTGCTGGCCGACGGCGAAGCGTCGGGGGCCGAGATCGAAGCCCTGGAAGGGTTGGCCGATGACGATCTGGCCGGCCGCCAACAGGCTCGGCAGCAACTGACCGCGGTGATGAAGACCGTCGCACTGGCCCAGCAACAGCGCCGCCGCGCCGTGGGGCGGTTGGCAATTGGTTGTGTGATTGCGGCCGTCATTGGCGCCGGCGCGGCTTGGCTGACGCGCGAACGTCCTTTGTTGGCGCACGGCAGCGCCGCCGACGTGCCGCGCTATCCCGACGCGCGCGAGCAATTTGTCGTGGCCCAGATGCAATCGGTCAACCAGGAAGCCTGGCTGCAAAGCGTCGAGCGGTACTTCCCCGCCGACGAGTATTTTGTGCCGCGGTCGCAGCAAGAGTTGGCACGTTACTACTTGCGGCACCATCGCCCGCACGAGGCGCTGGCCATTTGCGAGCAACTGGCCCGCCGCACGTCGGCCGGCAACGAAGAGTTCCGTGCGTTCGGACTGGCGGGCATCGCCGTCGTGCGAGCGATGCAGGGTGACTCGGCCGGCTCGGCCCAGGCGCTGGCCCAGTTGTCGCCGATCCGCCGCCGGCTCGACCCCCAGATGGGCGCGCTGGTGCAGTACGCGCTGAATCAAAGCCGCAAGTCGATCGACCAGCAAGCGCAGCGCGAGTGGGACGACTGGCTCCGGTCGTTACCGCCGCCGGAACCGACAACGAGCGGCGAGACGAACTAGGCGGCAATGCGCGTGCGGAAGAAGACCAACCACGACGACACCACGGGGGGAAGTGATGAATGCGGAGTGATGATTGATGAATGGGGAAGCAATGGCCACTCATCACTCAGCATTTCCCTCATTATCCTGCGATTTCGCGGTCCACCGGGCCGGTTGACAACCTGGGGGGTCGCCGTAAAGATAAAAGTTCGTTTCGCCCGGGCGGGTAGCCGCCAGGGGCGCAGGCGACACGCCCCTATCGTCTAGAGGCCTAGGACACCGGGTTCTCAGTCCGGTAACCGGGGTTCGAATCCCCGTAGGGGTACTGTGCATTGTTGCAAGTAGTCGCAAGAATTAGCAAGCCCCGGCAAAACCGGGGCTTTCTTTTGCGCTGGCTTCGGCGCTTACAAGTTGCCGCGAATCTTGGCGTGCATTGATTGAGTCGCTTGATCGTCACTGTGAATCGCGCGTTTGAAATGATCGTCCGCTACTAGCCGTAGTTTTTCCCGCGACCGATTCCCTGTTGCCTGCCCAAGATGAGCCGACCAACGCTTTGCGGATACAATTTGCCGAGAGGACGAAGGACTCGGTGATGACCTAATAGTCTGTTCGGCGCGTCAGCATAACGCCGGTAAAATAGCTAACCGCGAAAGGGTACGCCCTCAACCCCTTAAGACGAGATTACGGCCGTGGCATTTCATCTCGACTTGAACGAAACATTTCCGCACTTGGGCGATGCGCCCATTGTCGAGGCGGTCTTCAATTGGCAGTCGCGACCCGTGGCCGCTTGGACCGGAAGCACCATTCATGCCGAATTGGCGAATCGGCTACCCGAATACTCTCAACGCGAGCAATTGAGAGCCTTGCAGTTTCATCTGCAGGCCTCTTTAACCGGGGCTCATCCAGCGGTCGCTTCAACGCAGGACAATTCATGGCAGGGACTGCGTTTGACCACCGACGACCGCCTCAATGTTGCTGTCTTCAGCCGTAACGGTTTGGCGGTAAGTAGGCTGAAGCCCTATAGCAACTGGGAGACGTTTTCCGCTGAAGCGACCCGTCTGTGGCACGTCTTTGTCGATTTAGCTCAGACTAACGAGGTCAGTCGGCTGGGCGTGCGGTTTATCAATCGGCTGTCATTGAGCGCGGCGGTCACAATCGATCAAGTACTCCGCGATCCACCAACCTGCCCCGCCAACCTGACACTACAAGGGTTCTTGTATCGCAGTACGTTTGCCGTGCCAGGTGAATCGTTGGGAGTAAATGTTGCCAAGACGGAACAGCCGGCGCGCCCTGGGCAAACAAGTTCGGCCGGGCTCATTATTGACATTGATGTCTTTACGAATGAGCCGTTTACATGCGATGATGGAGCACTAGCGGATCGACTCGCCAAATTCCGATGGTTAAAGAACAAGGTCTTTTTTGAGTTGCTCAAGCCGGAAGCGATCGAACAACTCCATCCGGGGGAATAGCCGTGCTAGCATTGGATGTGCCAACCGCGTTTAGCGACGAGGCAATTGCCGTTGAGAAATTAACGCGGGAAGAAATCGAGCGTTTTGTTGACTCGGAGTCATTGGGCATTGGTTCGGCCCTTCGCGAGCTAAATCGGGTCTGCCAGGATTGCCAGTTGCCCAACTGGGACGGCGACGGCGCTTTGGCGGTTGAGGATGCCAGCTGCTACAACGCAGAACGGCTGTTGCGATCATTACCGTGGGACTGTCCACTCCCCGAAGTGGGCGTGGAGACTGACGGGCAAATTACGTTGGATTGGCACCGTTCACCACGGTCGACGGTATCGATCAGCATTACCCCGGAGGCAAATTTGCATTATGCGGCGTTGTTTGGCGCTTATCCGAGCTATGGCACAGAGCCATTTTTTGGCGAAGTTCCTGAAACTATTTTGTCGCTCATCCGGCGAGTCGGGCTCAACGACCGATTCCAGCAGCGCTAATACCGAACAAGTTGCTCCCGCCGAGCTTCTCGCTCGCTTTCTCCTGCAAAGCGACTGGTTTGGAAGCGATGGAAAAGTGCGGTACAAGGCGTTCATGCCGCACCACACACGCCTTGATCTATCGGTGACGCGCCATCGCTCGCTCGCAATAGCAGACCTATGGCGAATTGGCCATGCGGTCGCAGATGTAACCCGCCGAACGCTATATGGCCGCGCTGACGTATCGGTGCAAAGTTGTCTCTCGCTCGAATTAAGGGTTGAAGAGACGCTTTTGGATGGCAATCCGAATCATGCCGACGTTTTGGGTTGGCCAAACGACAAGCCTCAGCAAAAGTCGCTCGCGCAGCAACTGGCAGCGGCTTCAACATTCGTCCCAGCTGAGAATTTTGATGCCCCATAGGCGACGATCCTAAAAACGGCGTCGTCGAATGTCGTGCCATCGAATTCTTGCGGCTGGTTTTTCGTGCTGGCTCACGCCCCGCTGTTCCGTCAGCGGATTTCTTCGCCGACTGCGTCGCATACCGCGGTCAGATTCGCGCTGCCGAGCCGACGACCCGCCATGAATCGATCGAGCGTCGAGGCCCTGACGCCTGACAACGCGACCAGTTGAGCGCGCCGGTTTTCGAGTCTGCCGATGACCTGTCGCAGCAGCTCGTCGAACAATGTTGAATCGTTCATGCTCGGTACTCGCTGATGCCTGGCGCGCCTCGCACGCCCTCATGGATGAAGCGCGCCAACATAGTCGCGACCAACACTCCTTACAACTTGCTGGTCTGCGCCACTCCCCTCGCGCTCACGCTCTCGAAACCAACACAATCGTTGGCTCGCACGCCTCGAAGTTTGCTAGCACGCTAAACGCTCGGGAAAACTCGGCTAAGCTCGCTCGGTCAGGCTGTCGATCAGCCGCCCCCCATTCTGACATTGGGCGATCCGCGGCCCCGGGGTAGAACTTCGGCCGGGCTCGATTCACCGTGCCGGAAGTTCTCGACCTGGAGGGGGCTGTTGATGCTCGTTTCTCAGCGCGCTTGGCCGCTGTCGTTGCCACGCCTCAAGCGATACGCCATTAAGGCGCTCAAACGCACCGCCTGTTTCGGGCTGGCCATCGTCTTCATCCCTTGGGTGCTGCTGGCCTATGTCGCGTGCGGGCTGCTCGACGTCGCGCGCAATCGCCCCTGCACGCTGAGCACGATCGATCGCTACTTCACCGGCAATGGCGTGCTGACCTGGCTGCTCGCGCCGTTTAACCTGCTGCTCGATGTGCTTTGCTTGCCGTACCGGAATCGGGGCATCTACACCCTCGATGACTTGCCGGCCGGCCACCGCGCCGAGATTCAGGCTCTGATCGATGCCGCCCAGCGCCGCGACCTGGTCGCCGCGCTGCGCGAACCGATGCGCGACAAGAAGCGTGGCATGGCCTTCTTTCAGTGGTATGGCCAAGTCATGCCCGCGCCGATCGACGTGCCCGAGTTCAGCCAGCCCTACCGCTACATTCGCACCGTCGGCGTCTCGATCTTCAACAAGCGGCAATCGACCGGGCTGCACTTCGGCCCGCTGCGGATCACGCTGCGGGTGTTGTACAACGTCAACCCGATCAACGACCCGAACGTGTACATCACGGTTGGCGATCACACCCACCGCTGGCGGGACAAGCCGTTGTTCATCTTCGACGACACGCTGCAGCATCAATCGGTCAACGACTCGGACGCCTTGCGCTGCTGCCTGTTTGTCGACATTCTGCGCCCGTCGCCGCTGTCGTGGGCGTTGAGCGCGATTCTGACCGGGGTGCGATTGTTGATGGCGCCGGTGCGGGCGGTGTTTTACAAGCACTGGACGTTCATGAAGTAGGCGGGGCGCCTGGCGGCCCCTGCCGGCTTCTGGTCACTAGCGCCCCGCCGACGACAAATTGTCGGTGCTGCCCCGGCAAGGGCTATCGAAACGCCGCCCTCTCCACTCAATAACCCCTCTCGCGCCGAGGGTCAGGCGAGTTGTCGAGTAGGAAGTGGCGTTCACCAGTTCGGCAAGGTATGCTCGATTCCACGTTTAGGGACGTGTGTTCGCCGCGCGGTTCCGGCGCGGCGACGGCTGATCATTCCCAGCGAACGTAACAGGGCGGTGGCAGAATGGCAGGCTGCCCCGCGCTCGTCATCGCAACGGCATCCGCGCACTTTTCTCGTCGAGTCTTCTTCTCAGGTTTGGGGGTAGCATCGTGAAGCGTCAATTGCGCTTTTTGCCGGACACTCTCATCAACGGCATTTCCTACGGCGTTCTCAACTACCTGATTCACTCCCCCAAACCGCTCGACGAGCAGGCCACCTGGGACTTTATCACGCGACGCGAGCCCGACTGGCAGCGCTGGATGCGTGAAGCCTATCCGCCGTCGTGGATGCGCAAGCTCGTGCTGCGCCGCGCGCAATATCGCGCCGCCAACCTGGGCATCGAAGAGCACTACGACGTCTCGAACGAGTTCTACAAGCTGTTTCTCGATCGCGAGTTGATGTTCTACTCGTGCGCCGATCACGTCACGGGGCACGAGACGTTGGAGCAAGCCCAGGTGATCAAGGCCAACCACTTGCTCAGCCTGATCGACCCCAAGCCGGGCCAGCGGATTGCCGAGCTGGGCTGCGGTTGGTGCTCGATGCTCCGGCACGTCGAAAAGCACACCGGCGACCGGGACAACCTGTGGGGTTACACGTTGTCGAAGGAACAGTTCGCCCACAACGCCCAGCACTACGGCTATCATGTCAAGCTCGAGAACTTCGTCACCACGACTTACGAACCCGAGTTCTACGACACAATCTATTCGATTGCCGCCTGGGAAGCGATTCGGCCCCAGGAAGTCGACACGATCGTCCAGAAGGTCTATGCCGCGCTCAAGCCCGGCGGCCGCTTCGTGCTGCACTTCTTCTGTCGCCTGCAGGACAAGTTGCCGGCGGCGATCTCGGTGGCCCAGTTGTTCTTCCCCGGCCACGTCCCCACGTCGTACCGCATGCATGTCCAGGCTTTTGAACGCGCCGGTTTCCGGATCACGCACACCTCGGTCCACGATTATCGGCCGACGCTGCGCGACTGGTTCGACAACATGGTTGCTCGCCGCGACGAGGCGCTCAAGCTAGTCGGCACCGAGACGTACAATCGGTACGTGGTCTTCTTCCCGGCGTCGTGGAAGTATTTCGACGAGCGAACCGGCGCGTTGTTCCGGTTCGTGCTGCGCAAGCCGCCGATCGACAGCGCGACGCTGCACGTGATCCCGCAGGTCAGCCAAATGGCCGCCACGTCGGGAAGTTGAGCGGACGGCGTGTTGCTCGGGCCACTGGCTTCCAACTGGCGCGCGAATGATGACGATCTCAATCCGCCCCGAAACGCCAGCCGACGTGGTTGCCGTTCGCGAAGTGAACCGACGAGCGTTTGGCCGCGACGGCGAGGCTCGGCTGGTCGATGCCTTGCGCGACGAAGGCTACGTGCGAGTGTCGCTGGTGGCCGAGGTCGACGGCCAAGTGGTTGGGCACGTGTTGTTCAGCGAATTGCCGATCGTAATTGCCGACGGTGAGGTACCGGCCTTGTCCCTGGCGCCACTGGCCGTGTTGCCCGAGTTTCAACGACGCGGCATCGGCGGCGAGTTAGTCCGCCACGGGCTCGAAATCTGCCGCGAGCGCGGCCACCGGATCGTCATCGTGCTGGGCTGGCCACACTACTATTCCCGGCTGGGCTTTTCGGCGGCGCTGGCTCGACCGATCGAATCGCCGTACGCAGGCGACGCTTGGATGGCGCTCGAATTGACGCCCGGCAGCCTGCGCGGCATCACGGGACGCGTCGAATACCCGCCGCCGTTCTCTGAGTGCGGGTAACTGGGTAGCCCCGACAACTTGTTGTCGGGGTTGCGCAGCAACAAGAGGCCAAAGGATCAACGCTCGAACGGTGGGCCGCAACGACAACACGATGTCGGTTTGATCCCTCTTGTCTACCCAATTGAGCGCGCGCATCACCATGCGATATCGATCGCTACTTACTTCGCCGCCACTGACTCGCGCCATTTGACCGGCAGATCGGGTAGCGTGTCGGCCAGGATTTCCCGAATCGCTTGCCGATCGGCCAGCGACAAGTGAGCGAACGCCTGCGTGTGATCCTCGTCGCTGACAATGCTCCACAGCCGATCAAAGACGTACGCCTTCACCTCGGGGGGCAAGGCCCGCACGCTTTCGGAATAGACCAGGTAGCTGCACGGATAGCGGAACAGCCGCCGCTCGAGATCGAAGTCGCGCAGCGAACGCCCCCGCGAATCGCGCGGGCCATGCCGCGCGAACTCGGCGGCGAACTCCGACGTGCCGGCCACGCGGTGCGTCAGCGGCGCTTCACCGCTGAACAGCAGGTACTCGACCAGCGGCTCGCCGACGCTGCGAATGCGCGAACGCGTGCTGTCCCACTGGTGATCGGCCGGCTCGCGCAGTTCGCGATTGAGCGTCGTCTGGTAATGCAGGGCCTGGCGCGTGCCAAAGTTGGCCTGCGTAATCCGGTTGTGCGCTTCGGCCTGGTGTTCCAGCACCATCAGCGCCACAATATCGCTGTGCTTCGTTAGGTATGGAGCCGTGTCGACCAATCGAGCCAGGTCCGTCACGTTCTGACCGGCGCTGTTGTCGACCACGTCGGGCACGTCGCGGGTGTCGATGACCAAATTGCCCAGGTGCCGCTGCGAACCGTGCGTGCCGGTGACGTACCAACCTCCCCAGCGTTGCTCCAGGGGGCTCGATTGATCGATCCGATAAGTCGCCGCCGACAAGATCGGCAAACCCGACGGATGGACGAACACCGACCGGACCAGATGCCCCGGCACGTTCTTCGTGGGTGACGAGCCGTGACAGATCAGGCAGTTGTCCCCTTGCCGCTGCAATCGCGGCGCGGCTTCGTTCTGCTCGAGCGTGTAGAACACGGCACCCAGCTTGGGATCGGCGGCCGAGATTTCGAGCACGTCGCCTTGCTGGCAAAAGCCGACGTAGACATCGTCGCTGAAGTACAAGGCGCGGGGCGTGGCTGGCGCGATGCGGTTGCGCTGCAGGCTGGTCTTGGAATAGACCAACGTCTGGGACGAGACCGGCACGTCGAGCGCCGCCAACAGCGACGGCAGATAGCCAAGCGCGCCGCGATGTTCCAGTTTCGCTTTGCCCGAAGCCAACTCTTCGATCAGCCGCGAGACCCGATTACGGGGCGTGGCCCGCGAGTAGTTGATCGGCTCGCGTTCGAAATCGTCGGCGCTGGCGCGCGGCGCTAGAGGGAACCCTAGCGTCACGGCCAGCATCACCAGTCGTAATGAGAACTTCTTGAACATCATCAACTCACGCTCAATGAACGCGGCCGGGGCCAATGGGCAATACGGGCCGTAACTCCTGGTCAGGCCGCTTCGGCCGGAACCAGGGCGTCTTGATAGTGGCGATTGATCAGGTCGTTTTGCAACCAGAGCAGTTTATTAAACGCCCGGAGGGTTTTCACCTCGGTCGCGCGATCGAGCCCCAGGCCGAGGATCGCGCTGGTCAGCGCGTCGCTGACAAAGCCCAACAGCGCGTTCATCTGCACCAGCGGCACGTTGATCGACTCGGAACCGGCCTTGGGCGTGTGCATCTTGCCGACCATGTCCAGGTACGAAACCATCTTGCCGTCGAAGGGCTTGGTGACCAGCGTGGCCAGGTAGCGGGCCAAGTGCTCTTTGCGATAGCGAATCATCGGGTGATCGGGGGTCACATCGGCCAGCGACGCGGGCACCATGCCATCATAACCCGACTGACGCGGCAGAAAGTGCCGCCAAGTGGCGTCGTAGTTGTACAACTTCTGATACACGGCATCGACCAGCGTCGGCACCAGCGGAGCCACCACCGAGGCGGCGCCTCGAATGCCGTCCACGTCGTCGGCGCCAAAGTCCATGAACTCGGCCAGATATTGAAAACGGTAACCCAGATCGGACTCGAGGCGCGATTCGTCGATGCGATGCATGAGATATTCCTTGGGGTGAGATACGCGAGGCGGGATGCGAGTGGCGGGCAGGGATGCGTACGGCGGCCAGGGCCAGGGTGGCCGAGGGTGTTGACCGGGCAGGACGTTTTCGTCGATCAGGGGTCGATGCAAATCGCGGGCCAACTCCCCCTGCCGTTTCGTTCGCCCGACCGCGGCCGATCAATACTGGATAGTGTTATCCAGTATTTCCCCAACCTAGACTCGGATTTTCTGGATGTCAATGTCCAGTTTATACATTTGCGGCTTTCGCGGTGGGCTGGCGACGACTGAACACGTGGCAAACCCGCGCCAGCGTGCGAAGCTGCCCGGCGCTGTGCAAATCCGCGCGCCACGCTCGTCTGTTTCCGGCTCCGACCCCTGCCTGCTCCAACCGCCTCCGGTGCAAGCAAAGGAGCGGGCGACCAGCAGACGGCGGCGCGACCGCGGCACCGGTCAACAAGCAAAGCGGGAAAGTGAGTCGAGCGTGATTCGCGCGGGGCGCTGGTCGGGCGGTTGGCCGCGGAGCCGCAAACGCTTTGCACCGGCCTGGGCCATTACCTGGCCGCCGAACATTCGCCCGTCGGAACCTCACCAGCAATTGCTGGTGGGGGCCTATTGCCGCGCCGGCACGGCGTTCCAGACGCGAACATCGTCGAACCAGCCGTCTTTGCCCGCCACGCCGAATTCGAGCTTCGACTTGGTCGCGTGGGCGATGCCCGACGACTTCAAGTATGCGACCGGCTTGCCGTCGATCGTCACGCGCATCGCGTCGCCAACCGTCTCGACGACCAGCGTGTACCAGCGGTTCGGTTCCAGTTTGGCCGGATAGGTGACGCTGCGGCCGACCAGCAGCTTGGCCACTTCGGCCTTGCGCTCGGGGTCTTTCTTCATGGCGTAGATGTCGCTGCGCATGTTGCCGTCGCGCTCGTCGATGATCGTCACGCCGTTCAGTCGCACCTGGGCTCGGCACAAGTGGCCGTAATGGGCGCCGGTGTACTTGCGGTCGTCGAACTCGACATCAATCATCGTCGCGCCGTCGAACCGAATCTTGCACTCGACGATGCTGTCCTTCGTGGGCAGCTCCAGGCCATGCACCGCGGCATGGGCCGTGACGGCCGGCTTGCCATCGGCGGCGGGAAGGTTTTGATCGCGGGTCTGCGTTCCCTTGAGCGCCCCTTGTTCGTGGGTGAAGGTCGGCACCACGCGATGCCAGGGCTTTTGCAACTCGGCGCTTTCAAAATCGTCCGAGAACAACAGCTCGCGCTTCTCGCCGATCGGCCGGTCGGACAGCGCCGGCAAATCAGCCGCCCAGACAGTGGCAGCCAACGGCAACAACAACGAAGCAATCGCGAACTTGTGCATGATGGACTCGTAAGTTGAAGGAATGCGACGGTCGAAGACGGTTTCACCATAACACTTCAGAAGGGGCCCGCGAAGCGCTGGCCTGATTATGAGTAGCACCAACAACTCGTTGTCGGTGTCGCGCAGCGACAAGAGGGCCGGAGGAATCGCACAAACCCCTCTTGCGGCTTGCGCCGCCCGGACAAGCGAGTTGCCAGGCTACCCTGATGCTGACAGCAGGGCAATGAGCAATTGACCCCCACCCGGCCAGCGTGGCGGCCTGTCGTTCAATTGCTCCTGTGAGCCACGATCGTTAGCCCGGAAAGCTCGTCGCAATGCTCTCGGCGCGACTGGTATCGGATTTGCGACATTTCGACTTCCGCGACATGCCGCGCGGTGTCGATGCGTTGACCGGCGCGTGGCATGCGACGCGAGGATGGTTCCTCTTCACTTAACGCACTCCCGAGATCGGAGCTTCGACCATGTTCACGACGCTAAGAAAATCTGTGCTGTGGATCACGACCGCGATGATTGTCGTGGCGCTGGCAATGCCGACAGCCTCATGGGCGCGCGGCGGTGGTCGCGGCGGTGGAGGGGGAGGCCGAGGCTTCAGCGGCGGCGGTGGCCGTGGCTTTAGCAGCGGCGCCACTGGCAACGTCCACGCGAACAACGGCGTCGTCGGCCGCAGCTTCAATAGCGGCGCTACCGTGAACGGCAACCTGGGCAGCCACACGTCGAACTTCCGCGGCCCAACTGCGAGTGGCAACCTTTCTACCCGCGCGTTCAGCAGCAACCCGGCCGCACGCACGTTCGGCGCCAACGCCGCCGGTCGCGCGAACTTCTCGGCGCGGAACTTCCGCGCTTATCACGCCGGAGTGAATGCTGGCCTGGGCGCTAATCGCCTCGGCGCGTACGGCGGCATGGGGCCCTATGGCATGGGCTACGGCGGCTTGGGCTATGGTCTGGGCATGGGCGGGCTCGGCTATGGTTTCGGCTATCCGTTCTTTGGCATGTACGGCCTCGGCGGACTTGGCGGCCTGGGCTATGGCATGGGAGGCTTCGGCGGAGGTTACGGGGGTGGCTATGGCGGAGGGTATGCCGCCAACGCGCCGGCCAATGGGCCGGTGAACGCCGGGCCACCGACCGACGAGCAGGTTCAACTGGCCAACGACTTTGAAGCCCGCGGCGAAGCCGACTTCAAGGCGGGCAACTACCAGGCCGCGGTGCAAGACTTCCAGCACGCGCTGGTCGACACACCGCACAACGGCCCGGTGATGTTGCTGTTGGCCCAAGCTTTGTTCGCGACGGGCCAGTTCCAGCCCGCCGCCGGCGCGGTGCAACTGGGTATGCAGATGGTGCCGGAGGATCAATGGGGCAACGTCGTCAAGCACTACTCGGACTTGTATCCCGACAACAATGACTTCATCAACCAGACGAAGGCGCTCGAGAACGCCCGCAATGCCAACCCAGCGGACCCGGCGTTGCACTTCTTGCTGGGCTATGAGTTCGGCTATCTCGACTATCCGCAGCAAGCGGTGAAGGAGCTCGACGCGGCGCTCAAGGCGCGGCCGCAAGATCGGGGCGCGGCCATGATGCGGAACATGTTCGCCTCGCAAGCGAACATGCCGCAGATCCCGTTGCCAGCGGCCCCCGAAGCGCCCAAGCCGGGCGCGCAACCCAGCGGCCCGCAGCAGCAACAGACGAATGCCACGCCGACCGACGCCTCGGCGCAACGGACGGCTGGGCGATAGTAATGCTTAATTACAGACCGGTATCGCCAAGCGCCGGCTTTCCTAGTTAAGTATTTCGCATTTCTCACCGCGGCTTTGCCGGCCGGTGTCCCATCACGGCGTCGTTGCGATTGGGATAACAGGGCAACGCGCCGTCGAGCCGCGAAATGCGCAGCACTTCTTCATTGGCGCTGGTCAGATTGCACAGCCGCAGCACGCCTCCGTGGGCATGCAGCCGCTTCGACACCAGGATCAACTGCCCGCACAGGTAGCTGTGCAACAGGCCGATCTGGTCGAGCTCGAGCACGACACGATGGATCATGTGTTCGTCGATGATCCCCCACAGCGTCTCGGCCACCGGCAAGGCTTCCTGACCCTGGTCGAACAGCAAGTGCGGGCGGATGAACAGCCAATCGGGGCCCCGATCGACATCACACGAAATGTTAGTAGCGGCAGATGGCATGGCGAACCTCCTTCAGGGCCAACCAGCGGCCAGGGGCAAACGGTGCCGGCCGGCCCAGGCGAACGACACGAACAGACTTGGCTGTCTCAATTCTACCCGTGTCGGCCGCTGGTTTCCAAGGTTCTGCCGAAGTTGAAATGCTTGATGCGTGATGCATCCTGAAGGGCGATCTGGAGTTAGTGGGTAGCCCAGGTTGCTCGTCAACCGTTACCTGGGAGAACGCGGCGGCGCAGCCGCAAGAGGTGTTACCTTGGCCATCACTGCCCGATCGACGCGGCTCTCGCTCTGAACGTCCGCCCAGTGCCTCTTGTTGCCACGCAACACCGGTTGGCAAGCAACCGGTGCTACCCGATGTTCGTCTTCGCCAAAACAACCAGCATCCATCGTCACGAGGCCAGCGCTAACCCTTCTCCCACCGGGCTGAAGATGGCCGATAGGTCGGATGAGGGTTCCGCCTGTGCCCGGAGTCGCGCCCGACTGACGCGCGACCCTCATCCGTCGGCTGCGCCGCCACCTTCTCCCCGGGGGAGAAGGGTTCATTAGCATACTCGCGCACGCCTGACGTCATCGCTCGGCCGCGTCGCGTCTGGTACGCTCACTGATGAGCGGCGCGCTACCTCAACAGTGCCCCGCGCCCTCCGCATCCCCAGGAGTCGACCTATGGACATCACCCGCCACGGCTCGCAGGCTTCTCGTCCCGGGCCGGCTGAGTGGTTCACCGGCGCGGTTAGGATCGATCCTTTGTTTCAGACCAGCTCGCCGGCCCGCGCGGCTGGGTCGAGCGTGGCGTTCGAGCCCGGGGCCCGGACGGCCTGGCACACACACCCGCTGGGCCAAACGATCATCGTCACCTCGGGCTCCGGCCTGGCTCAGCGCTGGGGCGGCCCGGTCGAGGCCATCGGCCCCGGCGACGTGGTCTGGTTTCCGCCGGGCGAAAAGCATTGGCACGGGGCCGGACCCACGACGGCCATGACCCATCTGGCCATCCAGGAGCAGCTCGACGGCCGGGTCGTCGAATGGCTGGAACATGTTAGCGACGAGCAATACGGCAGCTATAATCAGTAGCCGTCGCGGCAGTGGGTCAGCTCGGCGAACCGTCACCACGGGGCCATCGCCGCGCTCTGACCCCGCCACCCCACGTTATCAACTTACGCTGACCCACGAATCAAGCGAACTGACCGCCGTCGTCGCCCACCACTTTTTGTCGGAGTCAATGCCATGCAGCTCGACGTCTCAAAACTCTCGCGCCGTGATTTTGTCGAGCGTTCGCTCATGGCCGCCTCGGCCGCGCTGGCCGCCGGCACGATGCCCAATTTGACGCGCGCCGCCGAAGCCGACGCCGCGCGCCGCGTCGGACCCAACGACAAGCTGCGCGTGGCCGTCATCGGCGTGAACGGCCAGGGGGGCTCGCACGTCGGCGAGTGGTTGAAAAACCCGGACGTCGATCTGGTGGCGATCTGCGACGTTGACCCAGCCGCCTACGAGAAAGTCGCTAAGAAGGTCAAGGACCAGTCGCGCATGCCCAAGCATGTGACCGACGTCCGCAAGCTGCTCGAAGACCGCAACATCGACGCGGTCTCGATCGCCACGCCGAACCACTGGCACGCGCTGATGGCCGTCTGGGCCATGCAGGCCGGCAAGGACGTCTATGTCGAAAAGCCGTGCAGCCACAATGTGCATGAAGGGCGCGTGATTACCCAGTGGGCGCGCAAGCTGGGGCGCATCTGCCAGATGGGCGTGCAAAGCCGCAGCATGGTTGGCATGCGCGACGCGCTCGACTTCATTCACAGCGGCAAGATCGGACCCGTCAAGTTCGCCCGGGCCATCTGCTATCGACAGCGCAACAGCATCGGGCTGGTCGATACGCCGGCGCCGATTCCGCCGGGGCTCGACTTGGACCTGTGGTGCGGGCCGGCGCCGCTGGCCGCGCCGATTCGCAAGAAGTTTCACTACGACTGGCACTGGGTGTTTGAAACCGGCAACGGCGACCTGGGGAACCAGAACCCTCACGAACTCGACAAGGCCCGTTGGGGGCTGCAGAAGCAAGAGCTGCCCAAGCAGGTGATCAGCCTGGGGGGCCGGCTGGGCTACATCGACAACGGCAACGTCGCCAACTGTCAGTTGACGCTGTACCGCTGGGACGACGCGTTGTTGATTTCAGACGTGCGCGGCTTGCCGATCAAGACGCCGATCAACCTGGGCCTGAAAGCCGGCGGCCCGTTCAAGGGGGCTGCCAACATCTGGTACGGCACCGAAGGTTACGTGGTCTGCCCGAATTACAACTCGGGCGTGGCGTTCGACTATGACGGCAATCAAATCGGCAAGTGGTCCGGCGGCGAGTACCAGGCCCACTTCGCCAACTTCGTCAAAGGAATTCGCAGCCGCAACTACCAGGACTTGCACCTGGACATCGAGGACGGGCACCTGTCGAGCGCGCTGGCTCACTTGGGGAACGTCTCGTATCGGACTGGCACGGCCGTGCCGCCGGGCACGCGGCCCAGCGAATGGGTCAACGACCGCGGCGTGGCCGACACCTTGGACAGCTTCGAAGGATACCTGCGCGAGAACGAAGTCGACTTTGAACAGACGAAGTATTACCTGGGTCGCGCGCTAACGATCGATCCCAAGACGGAACTGTCGAGCGACGCCACGGCCAACGCCCTGTTCACGCGCGAATACCGCCGCGGGTACGAGCTGCCCGAAGTGAAGGGGTAAGCCGCGGGGCGCGGTGACGCAATTCGTAGGGTACGCACCCGTGCGTACCGCTCTAGCCGGATCAATCGCGACTCAATGGTACGCACGGGGTGCGTACCCTACGTGTTTTGTCACTAGCTTGCGACAGCAGCCAACTCGTTCGACCGTCAGCGAGTAAGAATGATGACCAGCGCCACCATCCGTCGCGCGGAACTCGCCGATCTGCCGGCCATTGCCGACATTTATAACGAAGCCATTCGAAACACCACCGCGACGTTCGATACCGAGGTGAAAGACCTGGCGAATCGTCGCCAGTGGTTCGAGTCGCATGGCGATCGGCATCCCATCCTGGTGATGGTGGTTGACGGCGCCGTGGTGGGCTGGGCTTCGTTGAGTCCTTGGTCCGAACGGCGAGCCTACGACGAAACCGCCGAGACCACCTTTTACGTACAGGCGAGTCATCAAGGACTCGGAATCGGTCGGCAATTGAAAGCGGCGATCATCGACGAGGCTCGGCGACTGGGCTTTCATTCCTTGATTGCCCGGGTTGCCGAGGGGAGTTCCGCAAGCCTGCACCTGAATCTACAATTTGGCTTTGTGATGGTGGGAACGCTGCGGCAAGTCGGGCGCAAATTTGGCCGCCTGCTCGACGTCCACATCTTGCAAAAGATGCTCCAGCCAGAGCGCACTTTGTAGGTGGGCGATCTCGCCACTGATCCGAGAACGCGTCATCCGGCGCGCCCTCGACTGAACACTGTCTTCAATACAACCGTATCGCCAACTACTACTCGGAGAAAACAACATGACTCGCTCGCTGACGCTGGTTTGCCTGTTGCTGATCAATTCCTTCGTCGCGGCCGCCGAACCGGCGCGGATCGCTCCACCCGAGTCGAGCGACATGCGCGTGATCTTCAACGGCAAGGATCTGAGCGGCTGGGACGGCGATCCGCGGTTGTGGAGCGTCAAGGACGGCGTGATCCACGGCGAGACGACCGCCGAAGTCCCGGCCAAGGGGAACACCTTCATCATCTGGAAGGACGGGCGGACCAAGGACTTTGAACTGCGGCTATCGTTCCGTTGCAACGCCACCAACAACTCGGGCATTCAGTATCGCTCGAAGCACATCACCGAAGGCAAGATCAACAACGACTGGGTCGTGCGCGGCTATCAGCACGAGCTGCGCAATGAAAACAAGTTGCCAAACGTGGCCGGCTTCATCTACGACGAGGGGGGCAAGCGGGGCCGCATTTGCGTGGTGGGCGAGCAGGCCGTCTGGGCAGCCGACGGCAAGAAAACGCTCGCCAGCGATCTGATCGACCAGGCCGGCTTCGAGAAGCTGTATCGGATGGACGACTGGAACGACGTGGTGATCGTGGCCCGCGGCAACAAGATTCAACACTACTTGAACAACCAGTTGATCGTCGACTTTACCGACGAAGAGCCGACGCTGGCCCTCGGCGAAGGGATCCTGGCGTTGCAATTGCACGCCGGCAAGCCGATGTGGGTCGAGTTCAAGAACCTCCGCATCAAGGCGTTTGAGTAGAGCGGAGGCGGCGCACGCGACAGCACCGCAAGAGAAAAGGCCGCTGATTTGCGTTAACTGCCTTGCCGTTTCCGGCTGAAGCAACAATGGTCAGTATTGGAGATTAAGTGCGTATTGCGGCCGCGCCGATAAAGCGCTATGATCGTATGTTCAGTAACGCGCGATTGCCAGCATGATAGCATTTGTCGTCGCGCCGCACACAGGTCATGGAGGCTGCAAGTGCCCCCCGCCCCGCACGTAAACCAGATCGTTCTTGGCGATTGCATCGAGCAAATGCGATCGTTGCCCAAAGGGAGCGTTGACCTCGTTTTTGCAGATCCGCCGTTCAACATCGGCTATGACTACGATGTGTACCGCGATGACCGCGAGTGCGGAGAGTACCTAAAGTGGTCGAAGAAATGGATTGCCGCCGTTCATCGCGTCGTCAAGGACACGGGGGCGTTTTGGTTAGCAATCGGTGACGAATATGCGGCGGAACTGAAGATCATCAGCCAAGAGGCGGGCTTCACCTGCCGAAGCTGGGTGATCTGGTACTACACATTCGGCGTTAACTGCAAGACGAAGTTCAGTCGTTCGCACGCGCACTTGTTCTATTTTGTCAAAGACGCGAAATCGTTCACGTTTCGCGCGGAGGACTTAGACAACCGCATTCCTTCCGCTCGCCAATTGGTCTATGCGGACAATCGCGCCAACCCGACGGGGCGCTTGCCCGACGACACCTGGGTGCTCCGGCCTCAAGACATGGCGGATTGTTTCACACCAGGTGAAGACACCTGGTATTTTCCACGAGTGGCGGGGACGTTCAAAGAACGAGCTGGCTTCCACGGCTGCCAGATGCCAGAGCAACTGCTCGGACGCATTATTCGGCTTTGCTCGAATGAAGGAGAATTGGTCCTCGACCCATTCAGCGGCAGCGCCACGACGGTCGCCGTTGCTAAGAAGCTGGGACGCAAATACCTGGGGTTCGACCTGTCATCGGAGTACGTCGCGCGAGGTCTGGCGAGACTCGAGCAAGTGTGTGTAGGCGATTCGCTCGAAGGTTCCGCCGAGCCGACGCTTAGTGCTCCCGCGACTCCCTCTAAGCAGGGTGGACGACCATCTGTTGCAACAAGCAGGAGAATCAAAGATGACTCACCACTCACTCTGCTTCAAAAAACGCTTTATCAGAAGGGCTTGCTGGATGCCTTCCGCGCAGCTTATCGAGGGTATTCTGTCGACCGAGTCGTTGCTGACCCCGACATTAACGCTGAGTTCGTAGGGGCGTGCGGCAAATTCGGATTGCCAGGCGATGCCAGGAATTGGAACTGGACCTTGCTTGGCATGCGAAAAACCGGTGCATTTGCCGACATTCCAACATTGAATCGAACCGAGATTGATTACGAAAGCTGCGACGCGTATTCGTTTGCAAGTGAAATTGCCTGGGGGCAACTAGTCGATCAGGGTTGCGCGAGTCTTGATACCATTCTTTGCGATCCGAACCTTGCCAAGCGATTCGACGAAATTGCACGAATGTGGGCTCCTGGTTTCACGCCGCTTGAATACCGATGGGCAGCCCTGAAGTTAAGGAAGCGTTCGAAGGACGTTCGGTCTCGCGCCAAGCTCCTGACCGACGCCCATCTAAGTCGTGGTGAACCGCTGAATAAACACAGTGCCCCTCGGTTGCCCGATTCTTCTGGCGTGTACATTGTCTTTGGCAAAGATTCCCCGATTTATGCGGGCGAAGCTAATAATCTGCGCGAGCGGATTTCTCGGCAATTCGGTGACGAAACAGAAGAGTTATGGCGCGCCTTGTCCCGGTCGCTCACCGCACGTTTCTTTCCGACAGATTGTGCCTTTTCGACAAGGCTGGCGTACCAGCGTCGTTTGGTCAACGAGCACAAGCCGAAACTGAACCTCCCTGATTCAAAGATCTGATGAAGGACAAGCTTCGGCTGGCATTCGAGAAAGCTTCGCTTGGCTACTCGCCAGATCGTGTCGTCGCCGATCCGGACTTGAGGAAAACTTTTCTTGCCGAATGCCGCGCGCTCGGACTAACGGGAACCGAAGCCACACTACTTCGCTCCTTGTTGAACTTGCGAAAACAAGGTGGCCTGCGGGGCCGCAAATCTCGTCGAACTTCGCTGCCTGACGAAGATCATTACCGGTTTGCTGCGGAGATGGCGGCCAGATTCATCGAGCGACGTGACGGCATCAGCCTGGACGCCATCATTTGTGATCCTGAGTTGGCCGCTGACTTCGATTGCGTGGCGAATCGGTTGTCACCCGGCTATTCTTCGTTGCAATACCGGTGGGCAGCCTTGAATCTTCGCAAGCGACGAAGTCTCAAGCCAGAACTGCTGAGTCGCGTCGTGAAGGCTGATGCCGTCTCGCGATTCGATTTCGCCACGATTGACTTAAATCGGGTCTCGACACGCGCGGGACTCTACGTGTTTTTAACAGCTGACCGGTGCCTCTACGTGGGTGAGGCCGAGAATCTACAGAATCGTATTCGAAAGCATCTCGATCATTCTGACAACAAAGGATTCGCTCGTTGGCTCTGGGAACAAGAGACTCCGAACCTCGTATTGGAAACTCACGTGTTGCCTAATGCCGTGCCAACAAGAATTCGTCGTGCTCTCGAGTCAGAGATGATTGAGTCGAGGAATCCTGTTTTCAATGTGAAGCGATGAAGCGGGGCGCTGATGAATGAGAAAAAGTCGATTGCCGAACTTTCTCTGAGCTTTACCGGCGCCTATGAGTCTGAATTGCTTGCCGAGCTAATGCTTCGCCATTGGTCGCATCCGCTCGCTTCGGATGCCGAGTTCAGGCATCATCTCCTTGAGACAGCGGCAGAGATTCTGAACGATTCTGTGACAGGCGTCAGGTTCATTGAGGATCTGCGCCCGGAGTATATGAACCTTGTCGCAGCGTTGTGGATGGCTGAGTCGACGTTTCTGGCGAATGACAGCTCCGTTCGTGAAGACGAACGATCAGGACGCGAAGCGTGGCTTGCAAGTATTCGACGTTCCGTGCCGTCCTGCTTTTGCGATCCAGAGTGTCTCGACTAGAACCGCGAGCGCGCTTCTCGTAATCTCGCCGATCCCCGCACCTACACGTCCAAGTTCTTCGCCTCGATCGCGTACTTTTCGATGAACTCGCGGCGGGGTTCCACCTTGTCGCCCATCAGAATGTGGAACAGCTCGGCGGCGGCCTTGGCGTCTTCCATCTGCACCTGCAACAGCGTCCGATTCTCGGGATTGAGCGTCGTGTCGCGCAGCTCCTCGGCGTTCATTTCGCCCAGACCTTTGAACCGCGTGATCTTCAACGTCTTCTCGCCCGCCGTGCGGACCTCGGGCAGCAAATCGCGCAGATCGTCCAGCCCCGCTTCGCTGTCGCCACGCTCGAGCTTGTAGCGCGGCTCTTCGGTCCCCGTCCGCTCCTGGGGCAACAGCGCGTTGATGTCAAAACCCATTTGGGCCAGATCGGCCAACGCCTTGTTCAACGAGCGGACTTCGTGCAACTCGACAATGTGCAACCGCGTCGTCGGATGACCGTTCCCATCGGCGCCAGCGCTGCCGTTCGATTCAGCGCCCGCCGCATGCTGATCGCCGACCGGCGCGCCGGGCGCGCCGTGGGCGTGGTGCTGGCTGTCGTCGATGTTCACCGCGCCGCCGCTGGCTTGTTCCTGGGCGGCGACGAACTTGTCGCGGGCCTCGGGCGTGGTGAACCAGTGCTCCTGCGTGCCGAAAAAGACGTGATACACCGGCAATTTGCCCGTTGCCGGATCCTGGCGCAGGGCGTGCTGGCGCAGGCTGATGCCGCGGCGTTCAAGCGCGAACAGCGACTCTTCCAGCGTGCCGAGAATGCGGCACAGCTTGGCCAGTTCGTCGCCAGCAATCCTCCGCGACGGGTCGGGCACGAATGTGCAGTCGGCCAGGCCCAGCCCCAGCAGCCGGCCCTTCATCTCGTCTTCGGTCTGGATGTAATAGGTTTCCTTCTTGGACTTCACGCGGAACAGCGGCGGCTGGGCCACGAACACATGCCCGCCTTTGACCAGATCGTACATCTGGCGATAGAAGAAGGTGAGCAGCAAGGTGCGGATGTGCGAGCCGTCGACGTCGGCGTCGGTCATGATGATGATTTTGCCGTAGCGGCGCTTGGTCAAGTCGGTGTCTTCGCCAAAGCCGATGCCGATGGCCGAGATCATGCTGCGAATCTCTTCGTTGGCCAGCACTTTATCGTCGCGTGACTTGTAGGCGTTGATAATCTTGCCGCGCAGGGGCAAGATCGCCTGGTATTCGCGCAGCCGGCCACCCTCGGCGCTGCCGCCGGCCGAATCACCTTCGACCAGGTACAACTCGCACTTATGCACGTCGCGGCTGGTGCAATCGCGGAGCTTGCCGGGCAGCCCGCCGCCCGAGAGCGCGCCTTTGCGGTCGCGCAGCAATTGCTTCGCCTTGCGCGCCGCCTCGCGCGCCTCGGCCGCCAGCATGGCCTTCATGACAATGGTGCGGGCGATCTTCGGGTTTTGTTCCAGGTACTTGGTCAGGTAATCGCCGACGATCGAGTTGACGATGCCTTCGACTTCGGGGTTGTTGAGTTTGCCCTTGGTCTGCGCCTCGAAGTGCGGGTTCGGCACGCGGACGGCCACCACCGCGGTCAGCCCTTCGCGGAAGTCGTCGCCCGTGGGCGTCAGATCCTTGTAGATGTTCTCGCGCTTGCCATAGCTGTTGAGCGTGCGCGTCAGCGCGGTGCGAAAACCCGACAGGTGCGTGCCGCCGTCGATCGTGTTGATGTTGTTGACGTAGCTGAGCATGATGTCGGAGTATTCCGACGTGTACTGCATGGCCACTTCGACCGACACCTCGTCCTGCTCGCCCGCGATGTAGACCACGTCGGTGGCCGCCTCGGAAGCGCGGTTCAGGTGTTCGACAAACGCCAGCAGGCCGCGCTCGTACTGGAACGTCTCGCCTTCGCCCGAGCGTTCGTCCTTGAGCGTGATGCGGATGCCTTTGTTCAAAAAGGCCAACTCCTGCATGCGGCGGTGCAGGATCGTGTAGTCGAATTTGATCTGGCCAAAAATCTCGGGGTCTGGCTTGAAGGTCGTCTTGGTCCCCGTGCCCGAGGCTTTGCCGACGCGCGTGACGGGCCCTTCGGGAACGCCGCGGACGTATTCCTGCTGGTACAGCGCGCCATCGCGGCGGACTTGCACCTCGCACCACTCGCTGAGGAAGTTGACGGCCTTGACGCCGATGCCGTGCAGACCACCCGAGGTTTTGTAGACCTGCTTGTCGAACTTGCCGCCGACTTTCAGCTTGGTCATCACCGCTTCGAGCGTCGAAATACCCAACTCGGGATGCGTCTCGACCGGAATACCGCGGCCGTCGTCTTCGACCGTGCAACTGCCGTCGGGGTTGACGGTGACGTAGATGTCCTTGGCAAAGCCGGCCATCACCTCGTCGATCGAGTTGTCGACGGTTTCATAGACCAGATGGTGCAAGCCGCGGGTGCTGGTGTTGCCGATGTACATGCCGCTGCGCTGGCGGACGTGTTCGACGTCGCTCAGAGCCTGAATCTGCTCGGCGCCGTAATCGGCGGGCGCTGCGGGGTTCTTCGGCTGTTCATCAGACGGCTGGGCGTTGGCTTCGCTCATATCAGTTTCAAATACCTGCGGGTAATTTTGGTCGTGTTTCAATCTCAACCCTCGCCCCTTGTGGGAGAGGGTGGCTTGCGCAGCAAGCCGGGTGAGGGGTATGTGTCAAGCTTGTGCGATTCAGCAGTTGCTACGTTGACCCTCATCCGGCCTATCGGCCACCTTCTCCCGGAGGGAGAAGGGCTAGCGCATGCCGCGGGATGGTGGTCGGTGTGGACTCGTTTCTGTTCGTTGCGCCGCGGCTATTCGACGGGGCCGACGCGGACGCGGAGATCGGTGATTTGTTCGTCGGGCAACAGCCCGGTCAGTTTCGTGATGATGCCCCGCTTCTGGTACGACAATTCCTGGGCCAGCGCGCTGTTGGCGACGATGACTTCCAGCGCCCCGCGCTTCACCTGGCCCACGCGCGACTGCCGGGCCAGCGCCGCGCCGGCCGCCTGCTGCCAGGCCTCGTCGAAGCTCGCTCCGGTCTGTTGCCGCGCGTAGCCCCGCCGCGCGGTCAACTGGCTGAGCAGGTCGGACATCTTTTGCGGGCGCGACATGGCGTTCGTTTGTGCCGGCGTTGGGGAACTGTCGGTCGTTTAGTTTGGTTGGTGCTAATGACCAATGTCCAAGCACCAATGACCAATTCTGTTGACGTCGGCCAATGAGCCTTGGTCATTGGGATTTGGTCATTGAGACTTATCTCACTCAGCGATCGCGCGCCAGCGGCATGATCACATATCCATAGCCGTCGTCGGTCGAACAGACGGCCGCGCTGTCGGCGTCCTTAAGCTCGAACGTGAATGTCTTTTCGCTGTCCAACACCCGGAGGAAGTCGCTCAAGAACCGCGGGTCCAGGGTGATCGAAACTTCGGCGCCGTCGTAGCTGATGGGCAACTCGACGCGCGACTGGCCGACGTCGGCGCTGCGGGCCGCCAGCACCAACTTGCCGTCGCCGAACGTAAAGTCAACGCCGCGGCTTTCGTCGCTGGTGACGATCATCGCCTGGCGCACGGCGGCGTGGACGGCGCCGACCTGTAGTTCAATCTTCTGGGCGTCGTCACGGTGGGGGAACACGTCGCGCCATTTGGGGAAGCGACCTTCGACCAGTCGGGACACGATCGTTCCCTTGGGGCTGCGGACCATCACGTCGTTGCCGCGGGCCGCGATCTGAACTTCGACGTCCACGTCGGCCAGGGCCCGCTCGATCATGTGCATGGTCTTGCTGGGGATGATCGTCATCTGGTCGCCGGTTTCGTGCCCACCGACCGAGGTGCCCGGCCCTTGCATCCGCGCCAGCCGGCGGCCGTCGGTCCCCACGGCGGTGATCTGCTGGGGGGTCATCTCGAACAGCACGCCCCCCAATGCGTAGCGGCTTGACTCCATGTCGGTGGCAAACACCGTGCGGCGGATCAACTCGCGCAGCAGGCGCGCCGGCAACTCGTGGTACTTCTTTTCGGTAAAGCCGGCCACGGCCGGAAATTGATCGGGGTTTTCGGCGGGCAGTCGGAACTCGCTCCGCTCGCCGCGAACCACCGTCCCTTGGCCATCGCTATCGATCCTGAGCTTGGCATCGCTCGATTCGCGCAAGATCGAGCCGAACCGCGCGACCGGCAGGATGATCGTGCCGGGGGCTTCGGTTTCGACCCCCGAGACGTTGATGCGGACGCCGATTTCCAAGTCGGTGGCCATCAGAATGGCCGAGTCGGCCGTGACCTCGAACTTGACGTTGCTGAGGATTGGCTTGGGGCTGCGGCTGGGGGCAACGGCCGCGGCGACTTGAAAGGCCGCCAAGAGTTTCTCGCGATCGCAGGTGACTTTCATCCGGGTGTGTTCCGTCTATGAGCTTGAAAAGGAAGTGAAAGGTGTTTGGGTCGAGTGCGAAGATAATTAAATAGTTAATCTCTATTTAGTAGTAGTAATGTTCGCGCCCCGCGTGTTGGTTCACGCGGGGCGAGAGACGCTAAGTTGTCGCGCCGCAAACAGTGTTAAGCGGCCCGCCGCGCGGGGATAACCAGTCGACGCGGTGTCGCGCTGTTGTCGTTGGATTGTCGTCGTGTGTCGATTCACCAAACGCGAATCAACACTTCTCGCGCCCAAGGCACAGCGCACGAACGCCAGGCCAACAGCTTCTCCACCTCGCATGGTGTGTTGATGTTGATTCGCGACTGGCCAAATGGCGGGTGAACGTCTCATGCGCCACCTGCCATGTGCTGGCGCAGCTCGGTTACGTTGTGGCGGATGGCCGGATCGGTCTCGAGCTGTGTTTCGATCTTGCGACAGCCGTGCAGCACCGTGGTGTGATCGCGGCCGCCGAAGTAAGCGCCGATTTGTTCCAGGCTTTTGCCCGTCAATTGCCGGGCCAGGTACATGGCCGTATCACGCGCGGCCACCACGCCGCGCTTGCGCGACGGGCTTTTCAGCTCGCTGACCTTCAGGCTAAAGTGCCGGGCCGTGTGCAGGGCGATCACGCGCAACGTCGGCGTCCCGGTCGCGGTGCGCCCCGAAACATACTGCTGGGTCAGCGCCGCGTTGATCGGCCGGCGCTCGAGATTGGCCTGGCTTTCCAGGTACAACAGCGCCCCGAACAGCTCGGGCGCCGTGCCGGCGATCCCCTCGGTCAGCACGCGCACGGCCGATTCTTGAATGGACGTGCCGCGCAGTTGCGCCAGCCGGCGGATCAACTCGCGGCGGGTCGGCGGGCTGGGGGGGTTCAATTCCAGCGAAAGTGCCGACGCCAGCCGACTTTGCAACCCGGGCAATAGCGACGCAATCGCCGCCGGGGCGACGCGCGAGGTGAGCACGACCAGCGCGCCGCGGGCTTCTAGGGCGTCGAGCGTATGCAGCAGTTCGACCTGGGCCGTGGCGCGACTGGCCAGTTGGCCGAGATCTTCGAGGACGAACAAATCGGCTGAGCGCAACTGGTTGCGCCACAAGTCGACCGTCCGCGATTCAAACGCTTCGTTTAGTTGCCGCCAGAAATCGTTGGCTTGCAGATAAACGACCTGCCTTGACCCGGCCGACGATGTGCGCCACGCTTCGGCCAGGCCGAACGCTAGATGCGACTTGCCGGTGCCAGGCGGGCCGTACAGCACGACCAGCGACCGTGTCGAGACGGGCTCGGCGGAGGGTTCAGCCGCGCCGTTGGTCTCAGCCGTTCCATTGCTTTTGGCGAGATTATTTCTGGCAATATTGAAGTGGGGCGCGGCGCTGCCAGCCGCTTCGGCGCGCTGAATATCGATGTTCAACTCGCGCACCACGGCGGCCGGGCTATTGAACGCCCCCGAGCTAGGGAGCGCTGCTGGGCAGTTGATCAGCGAGGTCATCAGCGCGCCGGCCAGTTGGTTCTCGGGGCCGGCTAGGAACTCGGGCAACGAGCAAGCCGGTCGACGCACTCCCGCAGCGCGCCCTGCCGACGAGCGGACTGCGTCGTCGACGACGTTGCCCGACAACGGAATGCTGACGATCGTTTCCACGCTTCTGGTGTACCCTGTGCGGTGGCATGCCGCTGGCGATGCTTGATCCCCGGCCAGCGGTGCAAACACGTCGGTTCGCTGCCGCGGCCGCTCGAAAAACCGGTCGGCGGTTGCCACGCAGATCGACTCGTTCGCGCCGCGATTGGGGCGCCCGTCGCCAGCTGGCAAACCCTGCCATAAGTGCAGCCCGAAGGCGGCTACAAAGAAACCGGGATTATACCGGTTTGGCCGCGGAATAGCGACCATCCGGGGCCAAATTCCCCGCTGATTTTCGGCTCCGCAAGTCGTTGTAAACTCGCAGGATGCGCGACGCGCCTTCGTCGATCTCGGCCGTGGTCGTCAGCCGGCCAAAACTGAACCTCAGCGCGCTGTGCAATTGACTCGCGGGAACCCCCATCGCGACCAGCGTTGGCGACGGCTCGGTCGACCCGCTAGCACACGCCGAACCGGTCGAACACTCGACGCCGGCCAGGTCGAGCGCCATGGTCAGCGCTTCGCGCTCGACCCCGGGGAACGCCACGTTCGACGTGTGGGGCAACCGCGGTGAGTTCGCGCCGTGGATCACGATCTCGGGCGCGCCGGCGCGAAGTTGCGCTTCAAACCGGTCGCGCAGCGCGCTGAGCTTGGCGACGATTTCATCACGATCGCAGTCCCAAACTTCCAGTGCCGCGCGCAAGCCGACAGCCAGCGCCACCGATTCGGTGCCAGGACGCGTTTCGAGTTGTTGCGCGCCGCCGTGCATTATCGGGCGGATGGCCGTGCCGTGGCGCACGATGAGCGCGCCGACGCCGACCGGGCCGCCCAGCTTGTGGGCCGACACGGTCATGGCCGACACCCCCAGCGCGCGGAAATCGACGTGCGACTTGCCCGCCGCCTGCACCGCGTCGGTGTGCAAGGAAACTCCCGCCGCGGCGCAGAGTTTCGCCAGCTCGGCCACCGGCTGCAGCACTCCAGTTTCATTGTTGCCGAGCATGACGCTGACCAGTTGCGTGTCGGGGCGCAGCAGCTTTGGCAGTACTTCGACCGCGACGACGCCATCGACCGAGACGGGGAGTTTGTCGACTTGCCAGCCACGACGAGCCAACTCCTCGGCCGTGCCAACGACCGACGGGTGCTCGATGGCCGAGATGATCACGTGCCCGGGCGTTTCTTTCACTAGGCCGAGCAGTGCCAGATTGTTGGCTTCGGTGCCGCCGCTGGTGAAGATCACCCGATCGGTGGCGGCCGAGTGGACCTGGGCGCCGAGCAAGCGGCCGATGTTTTCCCGGGCGTCGTCCAGGGCGCGTCGCGCGCGCCCCCCGGCCCGGTGAGCGCTGGCCGGGTTGGCGAACCGCGCGGCATGGCACTCGGCCAGGGCGTCGACCACCTCGGGAGCAATTGGCGTCGTGGCGTTGTGATCGAAATAGAGGGACTTCATGCGGGAAACGATCAACGATTGCTGAGGAACGATCAACGCGAGTCGCGCACTACTTGAAACGCACGCTCATCGCCGACATCGGTTCCTGGAAGTCGATGCCGCGCCACTCGTACTGATTGGCCCCCAACAGATCGGCCACGTTGTCGAAGTAGACGCTCATTTCCTTGGTGTCGATGTCCGAGGGGCGCTCGCCGGCGGGGCGCAGCCCGTTGTGCGAGATGATCAGCAGCTTGTAGCTCCCCGGCCGCTTGACGATCAGATGAAACTCCCCTTTCTGATCGGCTCGGACCACGTCGCCGCCGAGCGCCTGGATCGACTTCTCCTGGCTAGCGGCGAAGGCGTCGATCGGGTCGCGCGGACGCAAGCCTCGCGCGCTGAGCTTCGACGTCACTTTGGCCTCGACCGGCAAGGCGACGATCACCGCGCCGGCGTCCAGCGGCTGGGAGCCGAATGGCACCTTGATCTCGCCTTGCAGCGATACCGATTGCGCCTGCGAGCTGGCCGCCTGTTGCTTGGCCACCTCGGCCACGGTCGCCGAGGAACTGGCCGCCCAATAGCCCAAGCCAAACGCGATCGGTCCCAGCAGCACGAACAACATCACCTGCATCAACACCATCTGCTTGGGAACCAGGATCAAGTCCTGCAGTTCCTCGAGGTTAACCCGCTCTCTCGGCGCGCTGGTTTGCCCAGCGGACCAGGCCGCTGCGCCACTCGGATACGCCGGATAGCCGCCGTACTGATAGGCTGGCTGTTGCCAGTCGGCGCCGGCGTCGCCCTGGGCGCCGAGCATGGCGCCGATGTCATCGTAGCCGACTGCGGCGCCGGCTCCTGCGGCGGGTTGCCGGTTTGAGTTGCGGGCGGCTTTGGCCTGTGCCTTGCGCGCGGCGTAGTCGGCCTTGTCGATGAAGTTCGCGCCGCCACAGCGCGGACAGGGAAACTCGACGTCGACCTTGCGGCGCGGCACCGCGAGCCGGTTCTGGCAATGCGGACAAACGTGATCAACCGGCATGTCGACCGCCCGTGCTGTGGGGTGTCTGGCGGCAAAGGGAAAGCTGAGGCCAGGAACGGATTCCGACGGTGGTATCTCCATTCTATTTCCGCCACCGATCGCCAACCAGAGTCGCCAGAACGACTTTCGGCCCTGAGGTCTCTTGTAGGGTGCACTCCGTGCACCTTAGCTTCGCGCGGCCGATGACGATGGTTTCAGGCGTGGGAAACGCCAAACGACCGAGACCCTTACCGATTGCATTACCGAAATAAGGTGCACGGAGTGCACCCTACAAAATGCCCTGCGTCCCTACAGCACCTGGTTGGCGACCCGGGTGGTGGCCTGGTCGTCGTTGTCCCACAGGGCGTCGAGCGACGTGCGAATCCGTCGTTGGGCCAGGGCCAGGTAATACCGCCCGGTCGTCAAGGCTCGCTGGCGTTCGCCATCGACCAGATGGGCGTCGGCCAACATCGCGTCCAGCCGGTTCAGGACCGCACAGCAGACATAGATCTCGGTCGCCGCGTCGGCCACTCGGCCCAACTGGTACTCGCGTTCGAGGATGTCTTCCTGGTAGTGGCGCAACAGGGCTTCGACCTCGGAGCCCAGCCGGCCCAGCGAGCGGGCCACCCGCGCCGCGTCGTCGTGCAGTTCCATCGCCCGAACTGGAATCGTCGGCGACGACAGCAATGATCCGACCTTGCGCGAGGCGAACCGGCCGATCCGCCCCAGGTTCCCCAACGGGTTGAACACCGCGTTCAGCACTCCCTGCAATTCAAGCCCGACGTCGCGCATGCCGACCAGCGCCACAAAGCTGCGGAGCACGTCGTTGGCCCCTTCGCCAATGGTGTTGATCCGCGCGTCGCGCATCATCCGCTCGAACGGCTCGTCGGTGAAGTAGGCCTTGCCGCCGAACAACTGGAACGTGTCGTTGATGATCCGCCACAGCACCTCGGTGGCAAAGACTTTCAACATGGCCGTCTCGACCATGTACTCGGCCGTGTCGGCGTCGATCAGGGCGGCCGTCTGGTAAGTGGCGGCCTCCATGGCGAAGATGCCGGCCTGCATGTAGGCCAGCTTCTCCTTGACCATCTCGAAGTTGCCGATCGGCTGGCCGAATTGGACGCGCGTGCGGCAATGTTCGCTGGCCCGCTCCAGGCAATACTTGGCCGCGCCCGTGCAACTGGCCCCGAACGTGGTCCGGCCAAAGTCCAACACCGTCAGCGCCACCTTCAGCCCGCGACCGAGCGAGCCCAGGATGTTCTCGCGCGGCACGCGCATGTCGTGAAACGCCAGTCGCGCCGTGGCGCTGCCCCGCACGCCGCACTTGTCCATTCGCTTCTCGACGATCTCGAAGCCGGGCATGTCGGGCGTGACGATGAAGGCCGTGATCTTCGATTCCTTCTTGCCTGGCATCGGCGTACGGGCCATGACGGTCAACACTTGGGCGATTCCGCCGTTGGTGATCCAGCGCTTCTGGCCGTTGATGAGGTAGGCGCTGCCGTCCTCGGTCGGCGTGGCCACGGTTTGCACGTTGGCGGCATCGCTACCGGCGTTCGGTTCGGTCAGCGCGAAGGCGCTGATCCACTCGCCGCTGGCCAGCTTCGGCAGCCAGCGATTTTGTTGCGCTGGGGTGCCGAACAAAACCAGCGAGCGCGGGCCGATCGAATGGTGCGCGTTGACAAACAGCGCCGTGCTCGCGCAGTGGCCGCCCAGCACTTCCAGCAGCCGGCAATACTCGGCCTGCTTCAGTTCCAGCCCGCCGCAGCGCTTCGGCAAGCAGGCCCCCAGTACGCCGAGCTTCCCCAACCCGTGGACGACCGAGTCGGGAATGATCGCCTCGCGATCGATTTTGACCGGGTCGATCTGCTCGCGACAGAACTGCCGCAGTTCGGCAATCCGCGCGTCGAGTCCAGCGTGATGGGCAAACCGCGGATACTCGGGCAGTCGGTCCTGCAGGTAAGCGCCGAAGAACAGCCCTTTGGCGAATTCCGCCTTCTCCAGCCGGTCGCCGAGCATTTCCTCGGCCTCGGCGCGTTGGCGCTCGCGAGTGGCGTCGTCCATGGTTGATAGGCTCCTGGTGCGTGGGCCGGAAGGGCGTGCGCTCGTGTGGACAGCGCGTTTGCTCAATTATGCGATTCGGTACCGTTAAAGACAAATCGGGCGTGGCATATACGTCGCCGTCATCGCGCCGCTAGACGCCCGGCAACGTCGATGGTAGCTTGGCCCTTTTGCGGCGAATTGGCCGCTATTCGCTGTGCATTCGTTTTAACCGGGCGCTTCCCGAGCGTGAGTTCACCGCCGATGACAACGACCGTTGAGCCGCTGGTGGGCATCATCATGGGAAGCAAAAGCGACTGGGAGACCATGCGCCACGCCGCCGACACGTTGACCGAGTTCAACGTGCCGCACGAATGCCGCGTCGTCTCGGCCCATCGCACGCCCCGCTGGCTGGCCGAATATGCCGGCACGGCCGAGCAGCGCGGCTTGCAGGTGATTATCGCCGGCGCCGGCGGCGCGGCGCACCTGCCGGGCATGACCGCGGCCGAAACCTGCTTGCCCGTCTTGGGCGTACCGGTGCAAAGCCACGCGCTGCAAGGGCTTGATTCGCTGTTGTCGATCGTGCAGATGCCCGCCGGCGTGCCGGTGGCGACGTTGGCCATCGGCAAGGCGGGCGCGGTGAACGCGGCGCTGTTGGCCATTAGCATCTTGTCGGCCAGCAGGTCCGAGTTGCGGGCGCAGCTGAAGCGCTATCGCGAAGAGCAAACGGGGCGAGTGCTAAAGGAAACGCTCCCTTGAAGCCGATTCTCCCAGCCGCCATTCTTCCAGGCAGCGCCGTCGGCGTGCTGGGCAGCGGACAGCTTGGCCGGATGTTCGCCATTGCGGCCCGGCGGATGGGCTATCGCGTCCACACGTTGTCCCCCGACGTCGACACGCCGACCGGGCAGGTGGCCGACCTGGAAATCAACGCGCCGTACGACGACTTGGACGCCGTCCGCAAGTTCGCCCAAGGGGTGAGCGCGGTCACGTTCGAGTTCGAGAACATCCCGGCCGCCACGGCCGAAGCCGCCGCGCAATTTGCGCCAGTGCGCCCATCCGGCCAGGTGCTGCACACCACGCAACATCGGCTGCGCGAGAAGACATTCTTGAGCCGCACCGGACTGGCCGTCACGCCGTTTGAACATGTCCGCTCGCTCGACGAGTTGCGTGCGGCACTGGGGCGGCTGGGAACGCCGGCCGTGTTGAAGACCGCCGGCTGGGGTTACGACGGCAAGGGGCAAGCCAAGATCGCTCGGCCCGAGGACGCCCAGGCCGCGTGGACCGCCGTCGGTGGCCAGGAAGCGGTCCTCGAAGCCTGGGTCGACTTCGATTGCGAAGTTTCGGTCGTGGCCGCCCGCGATGTGCATGGCCACGTGGCCGACTTCGGCGTCATCAAGAACGACCACCGGAATCACATCCTCGACTTGTCGGTTGCGCCCGCGCCGGTGAGTGACGCGGTGGTCCGCGAGGCGCGGCAGATGGCCCGCGCCGTGCTCGAAGCGCTCGACGTGGTCGGTGTGTTGTGCGTCGAGTTCTTTCTGGCCCGCAATGGCAAGCTGCTGATCAATGAACTGGCGCCGCGGCCGCACAACTCGGGACATTTGACGTTCGACGCCTGTGTGACCAGCCAGTTCGAGCAACAGTTGCGGGCCATTTGCGGCTTGCCGCTGGGGAGCACCGCGCTGCTGCGACCGGCGGCGATGGCGAACTTGTTGGGCGACGTGTGGCAAAACGGCGAGCCCGACTGGGAGGCTGCTTGCAAGTTCCCGGACGTCAAAGTCCATTTGTATGGCAAACTCGAAGCGCGCCCCGGCCGCAAGATGGGGCATCTGACGGCGCTGGCCGATACACCGCAACAGGCGGCCGCGCTGGCGCTGGCGGCGCGCGACGCGCTTAATCCCCGGCAGAGCCGCTCTTAAATCGCCGCACTTAAATCCTGAACGTGGCGCTTTCTTGGCACTCTCTGCGGTTTGCCGGCAGCACGCGGATTGACTCGATGGTATAATTTCCGTAGTCAGCCAGCGCGCCGAACTTGATTGATGCTCGGCCCCGGGGGGCTGAATCGGGATCAACCGTTCATGGCGCGTTCTCAAAACATCGACGCGATTCTCAACTCGTGGGCCTACGAGCCCGGCGAGGTTAGCGCGCGGATGATCCGTGGCAGCGACGGTCGGCAAGTGCTGCAAATGCGCGTTGACCTGGGGGTGTTGCAGCTCGAAACCGAGCACCGCCCCGACGGCGCGCGACCCAGCGGCGCCGAGACCTATTTCGACTATCTGCTGGGGCTGGTCGTCCACGACGGGGATCCACTGACGCTCGACGACGAGCAATGCGCCGAGGTCGATCGCGAGTTCGTCCAGTTCTACCAGCGGCGGCTTTGCTGGCTGGCGTTGCGTGAATTTCGCCGGGCGGTGGCCGACGCCGATCACAGCCTGGCCCTGATGGATTTCGTGCGGAACTGCTCGCCGAGCGAGGGCTGGACGCAATCGCACGAGCAATACCGCCCCTTCATTCTGTTTCACCGCACCCAGGCCATCGCCTTGGCCATCCTGCAAGAGAGCGGCCCCGAGGCGGCGATCGAGGAGATCAATCGCGGCGTCGACCGGATGCGGCAGGCGCTGGTGGAGCTGGCCCCCGATGAAGCGCCCGATGAAGATGAAATGGTTCGCCGGTTGAACGACCTGCGCCAGTCGCTGCGCGATCATTATCACGTGGGCCGCACGCTCAATGAACAGTTGGCCGAAGCCGTGGCCAACGAACAATACGAGCAGGCGGCTCGGCTGCGCGACGAGATCGCCAAGCGCGGCCCGCCGGACGTACCGAAGCGGTAGATCTCGTGGGGGAGTTGGGGTGTGGGGGAGTCGAGACCCCCTGATTCAAATCGCCGCACCATCACATTCCTATCGCTCTTTCCAATCGCCAACCACTGAACAAAGAAACTCCCCCACCCCGCTACGCCCCCACTCCCCCACGTTCTTAAAGACGGCGCAACAAAAAAGCCCAGGGGTTTGACCCTGGGCTCTAGGAGAGTTCATCGTCCGCGAGCGCGCTGGCTCAGCACTCTTTTACGCAGCCAGTCGCAAAAAGGTTCAGGCGAGTTTGCGGTTTGTCTGGTTTACAAACGGGTTTGTAAACACTTGTTCACTAGCGCCGCTAGCGTCGGACGGCGCATTTTTCGCAACCTGAACATCGCTCGGCAGTTGCGATCATTCCGCGATTTTCGTCCACGGCTTGGCACGCCGGCTGCTTTAAACAACTGGCATTGAACGATCGATTCACCATCCACTGCCAAGGAGCGAGCCGTGTTAGTCCTGACCCGAAAGATTCAGCAGCAAATCCAGATTGGCGACAACATCCGCATTACCATCCTGCAAGTGAAGGGCCGCTCGGTTCGCGTCGGCATCGAGGCCCCGCGTGAACTGCGGGTGTCGCGCGTCGACGCCGCGAGCAAGCCCCAGCCGACCGAAACCGAGTTCCAGGTGTCGGCCGACATCGCCCCGGCCGCCCTGCCGAGCATGAACGGCGCTAACGCCGAGATGCCCGCCCAGCCCGAGCGGCACAACCGGGTCGAGACCTACTTCACCGCGCCGCGTCAATCGCGGAGCGAACTGAAGCGGTTGGTGGCCCAGGCGGCCGCGCGGCGCACGTCAACCGCCGACGTGCCCGACTTGACGATGCCGACGATCATGGCCGCCCACGCGGCTTGCTAAGGAAGTCGCACTGAGTTTGAAACCCTTCTCCCCCGGGGAGNNAGCGAACCGGATGAGGGTCCACGTTGCCTGATGTCACGCATTCCATTCGGTCGGCGTTGACCCTCATCCGGCCTTCGGCCACCTTCTCCCGGGGGGAGAAGGGTCAAGGCGCGCCGTGTGAGAGTTAGCGAACCAAGCGCTCAACCCGCCCCCAGGCGCTGCTCGACGCGGCGGACCAGCTCGTCGAACTTAAGGTTACCCGCGAACGTGGCCGACTGATTCAGATACGCATCGATTTTCTTACTCGCCGAGATCACCGTGCTATGACTACGACGACCAAAGTACTCGCCTATCTCACTCAATGCCGAACGCGTGTGCTTGCGAGCCAGCCACATGGCCAGCATGCGGGGGCAATCGACGCGCTTGCCGCGCTCGCTGGACTGCAAACTGCGCGGGTCCAGGTTGAACACGTCGCACGTCGCGGCCTCGATGTCCGACAGCCGCAACTGCCGGACTGGCTGCGTCAGCAGATCGCCGAGTGTCTCTTCGGCCAGTTGGACGGTAATGTCTTTTCCCAGCGCTTCACTCGCGAGCGCTAACCGCCGCAGCGCGCCGGTCAACGCCCGGGCGTGCGTCGTAATCTGAGCGGCCAACCAGGCGCAAACCTCGGAGGGAACGTCCAGTTCCATTTGCGCCGCCTGTCGCGCCACGACGGCGCGGCGGGTTTCATACTCTGGCGCGTCGATCGGGCAGCTTAAACCACCCTGCAGGCGCGCTACGAATTCCGGCCCCAACTCCATCAACTGATCGGCCGGCCGATCGGCTGACAGCACAACCTGCTTGCCTTCGCGCAGCAAGGCGTCGACCGTGTGCAGCAGCTCGACGATCGTGGCTCGCTTACCGGCAAAGAATTGAATGTCGTCGATGGCCAGCAAGCCGACGCCACGATACTTCATGCGAAAGCTGGGCAGGCCGCTGCCGTGCAAGGCCCCCATGAAATAACTGGTGAACTGCTCGGCGGTCAGCGACACGGTTCGCAATTGCGGAAACGTGCGCCGCGTGCGGCTGACGATCCCTTCGATCAGGTGCGTCTTGCCGACTCCGGTCGCCCCGTGCAGCAACAACGGCGTGGCCGCGCCGGGTCGCAACGCCGCGCCACACGCCGACGCGTGTGCCAGCCGGTTCGAGTCACCGATCATGTAGCCTTCGAGCGTCGACAACGGGCGGCGCTTAGGCGCTGTGTTGACCTGAGTGGCCAATTCTCCTTCGCCGGCATACAGGGCCAGGTCGCCGACGGCCAACTTGCCGCTGGCGCGCGGGGCGACGTCGGCGATCGTTTGCGCGTCGGTGATGGCTTGAGTCTCGACCGATTCCGCCGGCGTTGCCGCCGTCACCTGTTCCGTGACGATCTGTTCAACCGCGCCAACCGTCGCATCGGTCGCGGGCGACGTCTCGGCAAAAGTCAGCGTCATTTGCCCGACCGCCTCGGCCGTGCGGCGCGAGCCCGAGCGAGGCGCCAACTTGGGGCCCGGGGCACTGCGCGGCTTGGGCGTGCGCGGCACTTCGGCCAGCGTGGCATCGACCCGGAACATCACGTGGACCGGGCGGCCCACCACTTCGCTGCTGGTCTGTTCGATGACGCCGCGGAAATGGCGGCGGAGCCAATCTTGGTAGAACGTGGTGGCGACGCGCACTTCCAGCGTGTCGCCCGCCAACGAGAGCTTCGTCTGCGCGCCAAACCAGAGTTCGTAGCGATCGCTGCCGACCTTGTCCGCCAATGCCAATTGCAAGGCAGACACGATCTCCATATCGTCCTTGGTCACGTCTTCCTCGGCGCGCAGTGATACCCGGGAATGCGATGCGCAACTTCTTGCGGCGATCTGCCCTCACGACCGAAAGCCGGTCGGGCCACCCGAGGCAGGTTTTGGCTTGGCGATGACTAGAAACATTGCTGACTCGACCGACGCCGCAAATTTGAGTGTCTCTGCGGCATCGGCCACCACTCGGAGCGAACGTCACCGGCAAGCCGTTGAATGTCACCCGTGCGACGGATTGTACGTGTGCTAGCGTCGGTGTCAAAAGGTTTCTCACCCGCCGCGGGACGACCGATTTTTGGCACGCGAATGCGGTCGGGAAATCACGGAGAAATGCCGGCGTGGCTCGCCTCTAACCATCGGCAAAATATTTTTCCGCGGCGAGCCCGCGACGTGGAAAAAATGTCGGGCGACCGACGACGCGACGCACGCCCCGCGCGGCGCGATTTTTTAACTATTGCAACCGCTTGAAGTTGCGCGATGACGCCAAGTCGTCGCGCCACGAACTGACCAAAAAACTTTTCTGTCGCCTGGCTCCTTTGCCCGTCATTCCCGCGCAGGCGGGAATGACGGATTCAGGGGCGCGACGAGAATCGGGCTAATCCAGAAAGCGAACCCAGGCCGCGCGTTCGTCCCAGCCGACAAACCCGCACGCTTCGTACATGGCCACGGCGGGTTGGTTCTGGCGGTCGACGGCCAACAAGATTTTCCGCGCGCCGGCCGCGGCGGCCAGTTGCCGGGCCTGACCGACCACGAGCTGGCCAAAGCCGTGTCCCCGTGCGCTGGGGACCAACCCCATGTAGACCAGCTCCCACGTCGTGCGATCGGCGTGGGCGTTCAAGATCAGGCAGCCGATGTCGCGGCCGGCCTGTTGCACCAGCAGCCAGCGAGCGGGATCGAATACGCCGATATGTCGATACTCGTCGAGCACCTCGGCCGGCGTGCGACGGCCGTTGAGGGCCGGACAATCGAGCGAGCCGGCGTAGGTCTGCTCGAGGACACGTTCCAGGCGCGTCACGCCGGCCGTGGTGACCGATTCGAAGCTGATTGGCGATTGGCTTGGCGCATTCGCCGCGGCGTTCGGCAGCGCGACCAAGTAGATCAGATCGGCCACGTGCGCGAAGCCGGCGCTCGCGAACAGCGCGGCCAGTGGCTGCTCGGCGTTCGGCAGCAAGACCTGAAGGATCGCGCACTTGGCGGCGCGAGCGCGCTCGACCGCGGCCGACACCAGCGCGCCCAGCGTGCCGGCCGGCGCTGTTTCGGTCGCGCGGGGCGGCCAGACATTCGCGCCACCACCGGCCAGCAGTTGCAGCCAGATCGCGCCGACGACCGCTCCCCGCTGTCGCGCGACCAGCAAGCCATTGCAAGCGTCGGGCTGCCGGGAGACCTCGGCCAACAGCGCGGCCACTTGCGCGAAGCGTTCGGCCTCGGGCACGGCGCACAGCAGCAGCGCGAACGCCCCCGCACGCTCGGCGACCGAGGCGACTTGCACGTCGATGCTTGATAGATCAGAGTTCATTTCAGTTCCACGCCACACGACGGCCAGAGTATAATCGAACCAGGCGGCGTCGGCCCGCGGTCTGGGGGTATCAAACTGCTGCGACGCCCCGCTTTTCTTCGCAAGGATTTCGCCATGTCACGCGCGATCTGGTTGGTGGTGGCCGTTGGGTTGCTGGTGGCGCCGACGGTTCACGCTCAAACACTGTTGAACCAGGTCGAAGCGCAAATCAAGCAAGGGGTGCCGCCGGCAGGGGCGCCGGGAGCGCCGCCGTCGCTGCCGCCGGTTGCGGCCGGCGAGACTGGGTTCCTGGGTCTGGTGGCCGACGATCGCCAGGACAACGGCCAAGGGATTCGCGTCACCGACCTGATGCCTGGCGGGCCGGCCGAGCGCGGCGGGTTGAAGGCCCAGGACGTGGTCACTTCGATCAACGGCAATCCGACCCGGTCGATGGACGACTTTGCCCGCGCCATCACCGGCCAAGGGCCGGGCACGCCGATCAAGCTGCAAGTCCAGCGCGCCGGCCAGTCGGTCGATGTCACCGTCGTGCTCGGTCGACCGCCGGTGGCGATGCCGGGGTCCGCGCCTGGCACTCCGCCCGCCACGGAACCGCGCCCGCTGTTGGGGCTGCGCTTGGCGACGCTGACGCCCGAGATGCAAGCGCGGTTCAAGGTTCCCGCGCCGGTGGGCCAGCCGGTCGGCGGCGCGGTCGTTGTCGGCGTGATGCAAGGTTCGGTTGCCGACAAGGCCGGCATCCCGCTCGAAGCGGTGATCGTGTCGATCAACAGCAAGCCGGTGTTGAGTTCGAGCGACGTCACGCAAATCATCACCGACGCCGGCGCAGGGGCCGAGGTCGTGCTGGCCTACTACGCGGGGGGCGAGTTGCGCGAGAAGCGCGTCACGCTTGACACGCCGAACGCACCGCGCGCAGGCGCAGCGCCGGGTGGCCCGCCGACCGCGGGAGCAATGCCCGGCGCGCCGCCGCCGCCACCTGGGGCGGGCTTCGCGCCGACGAACGATGGCCGCGTCGAAGCGCTCGAACGCCGGCTGCTGGAACTGGAGCGCCGCTTGCGAGAACTGGAAAACACCGTGCAATCAATCCCCAAGCCGCGCGATAACAACTAGCGTCCGGCGGCCAGGTTACGCGCGGAATTGCGGCGTTTTCCGCAGGTTCGCTCCCTCGTCCGCGTGGGCCGTCGATGCTAGAATGGAGTGTCTGGCCATCGCGCGCCGGCAGGTTCGCTCTTCCGCCCCCAAGCTTCGTTCGATCGATCCGTATGAGTGACGATTTTTCCCTCGGCACCGTGCAAGTGGCCTCGACGCCGCTGGAGCGGTTCGAAGAATTCCTGCAAAGCCGCGGCAAACGCGTGACCAAGCAGCGGAAGGTGCTGGTCGAGCAGGTGTTCGCGCGGCACGAGCACTTCGACGCCGACGAGCTGTTGAGCCAGTTGCAGAAGCAATTCGGCTCGCGCGAGGTGAGCCGGCCGACGGTCTATCGCACGCTGACCGAGCTGGTCGACGCGGGCTTACTCAAGCAAATGACCCTCGGCGGCCGCAGCGTCTATGAGCACGACTACGGCTATCCCCAGCACGACCATCTTTACTGCCAGCGCTGTGAACGGCTGATCGAGTTCAGCAGCGACGAAGTCAAAGCGATCCGCGACGCCGTGGCCCGCCAGCACAACTTCCGCGTGCTGGGTCACCGGCTGATCATCCAAGGCATCTGCGCCGACTGTGCGAAAGCGAAACGGCGCACCAGCGCGCTCGACTTGATCTAGCGCCGGTTAACCAAGGCGCCGTGACATCGAGCTTTGCACCGAGAAAAAGGGTGCTAGTCCAAATGGCCAATCTGGAAGAGTCGAACGCGACTTACTGGGGCCTGGGGACTTCGACATTGATCATTCAATAATAACCATCGTTTCTCCTCTCCGTGGCTGGCCTTAAGCCGCCCGCGGCTTGTGCAGCCACATGCGGAACGCCGCGACCGCGGCTAGCACCACGGCAAATGCCGGCAGCACCGTGGTCCAGTTCGTGCTCTTGGCCATTTCGTGCGCCACCGGCTGGGCCACGTTTTCGGTTACTTTGCCACCGAGTTGCACCGTGCCGTCGATGAACGGCTCGGGGTTCGCCAGAAACGCGACCAGGGCCGTGCCGACGGCCAGCCCCGCCTTGTTCTTCCAAATGAAGTCCATCGCCCGGTCGCCATAGCGGCCGATCACGCCCAGTAACTGGTCGGTGTGTCCCCACTGGCCGAGCGTGCCGTCCTCGGCCAGCATGGCCAGCCGGCGGCCGTTCTGACTGGACACTTCTTTCAAGGCCTTGGCCGCCGGCTCGCCCAGCGCGTTCAACAGCGGCTCGGCCACTTCGCCGTGACGGATCATCGCCTCGGCCGCGTCGTCCCCCAGGCGCGAGGCAATTGCCAACCGGTTCCCCTTGGCCGCCACCCAGGCCGCGTCGTCACCATAGCGCGCCAACAGCCGAACCGCTTGCCGTCCCTGGTCGCCGGCTTGTTCGACAATGTGAAACGTCCGCGGGCCGACGCGCCGCGCCGCCCGTAAGCCCTCGTCGCCATAGCGCGCGGCCAGCAACTCGACCTTGCGGGTGATGGTTTCCAGTCCCATCTCGGTCGCTTCCTTGCCGCCGCGACGAAAGACGAGCTCGGCCACTTCCTGGACGGCTTTGCTACTGACGCCGGCCAGCGCACTGCTGGCCAGCAGCAACGTCACGCAAGTCACGACAATGATGGATCGAATGGTAGAAAAGAGGTTCATGGCTGACCCTGCTTATTGGGTTTGCAAAAGGCTCAACACCGCGGCTTCGCGCACCCCGGCCCGCTCGGCGGCGAGTTGTTTCAGTCGGCTGCGCAGCCCTTGCACCTGGTCCGAGCCGTCAACGATCAGCCGCCGCACTTCGTCGAGCTTGGCGTTCACCTTGGCGGCCAATTCGCCGCGCGGGTCGGCGTACCAGTCCCAGACCCAACTAATCACGGCGTCGACGATGATGCCCACGACCAGCCCGATGCCGAAGGTTTCCCACGACAGCGCCGCGCCGGTCCCCAGCACGCCGGCCGAGACGCCCAGTTCGACGGCGACTTGAGCCAGCACCTCGCCGACGATGATCGACATCACTTCCAGCGATGCCCCGCTGGCCGCGTCGCGCCGCGCGTGGCCGATCGCCTGGGCAATCGCTTGCGCATAAATCTCGTCGAGTCGCTGGCGATCGAACGTGCTGACCGGATACGCCAGCGGAAAGTCGGCGGCGTCGGTGCGAATGCGAACCAGCATCGTGCTCTCGATGCTTTTCAATTCACGCAGGTAACTGTCGACCACTTGCCGGACAGCCGTCTCGACTTGCTCCGGCTTGAAGACGGTCGCTTCGAACTTGCCGCGGATGAACGCCTCGTGACGTCCGCCACGGGTGAAGGGAACATAGTCCGCCACCAGCCGCCATTTGCTCCCCCAGCCGAGCGCTTCGTGGGCAAAGGCGGGCGTGTTGCGCTGGGCGTCGGCAAAGAACCGATCGAGCGCGAGCAGGTGTTCATCGACGGCGCGCTCGGACTCGGTCGCGGCCCAGGCCAGGTGCGGACTGGCGATCTCCTGGGGGGACGGCGCGGGAGGAGTGGCCGGCGGCAACTGCACCGCGACGGGTTGCGCCACCGGCGGCGGCGCGAGCCACTCGGCGATCGGCTGCCGCGCGAAAGCACCGAGCGCCACCGCGGCGACACCCACGACGATCAAGAATGGTTTCGTGCGAAGCGCCATATCGATTGTCCAAGGCGCCGGAAGTCGGCGCGCAACGTCGCCCCGCCGCGCCAGAATGGCCGTAATTATCTTACGCAGGCGTCCCCGATCGGGTTCACCCAACGGCCCAGATACGATGCCGCCGAGTCAGTTTTGGTCACAATGCCGCGCCCTAAACAATTGCAGCGTAAGGACGAACTCCCCTTCGTCATTCAGATTTCGTCGTTCGTTATTCAGCCGCCGTCGTGGCTCCCTGGTCGATTTGACATCCTCATGGCTGGTCTCGGGAACCTGGCGGCGGCTGGTCGCGTCGAATCTGCTGGCGCGAGTGCGGCGTGCCCGGCTACTTCGTGCGTGAATTCCGTTCAGCAATCTTTCCGTCCTACGGCGGTTAAACCTTTTGGCAAAGGCAGGTTCCCCATGCGTTACTTCTGGAATCGACCGTTCGTCCGCTCGCTAGCGATCGCCACTTCCCTGGGGCTGGCTTCCTTGGTCTGGGCCGTCGAGCCCGGCGCTCCGACCACATCGAACGAGAAACAACCCGCGGCCGAGGCGAAGCCCACGGCCAAGGCTAAACCCGCGGCTACCCCGGCCCCGCCGAAGCCGTTGGGCGACGCCACCAAAAAAGGCCTCGAATACCTGGTCAGCCAGCAACAGTCGGACGGAGGCTGGGGGCAAGGGGGTGGCTGGCGTGTCGGCAGCAACCAGAATGGCCGCGTCGATGGGGCAAATATTCCCGACCCAACCGATCTGGGCAACACCTGCATCGCCACGCTGGCGCTGATCCGCGCCGGCAACAGCACCACGACCGGCAGCTACTCGGCCAACGTCGCCAAGGCGACCGAGTACATCGTCGCCCGGGTCGAAAAGTCGGACGCCAGTTCAATGTACATCACCGAAGTGCGCGACACCCAATTGCAAAGCAAAATCGGTCAATACGTCGACACCTTCCTGGCTGGCCTGGTGCTCAGCGAGTTGCGCGGCAAGGTCGAACAAGTCGAGTTGGCGATCCGCGCCAACAAGGCCATGGACAAAGTAGTCGCCAAGATCGAGCGCAACCAGCAGCAGGACGGCACCTTTGCCGGCAACGGCGGCTGGGCCTCGGTTCTGTCGCAAGGGCTGTGCAGCAAGGCGCTGAACCGCGCGTTCCAGAACGGCGTGGCGGTGCGGCAAGAGACGCTCGATCGGGACTTCAAAGTGGCCCAAGCCGCGACCAAGCCCGCTGTCGCTGACTTGGCCTTGTCCGAGACCAAGCCGGTCGGACGGACCAGCGGCCTGGGTGGAGGAGCCATCGGTGGGATGGCGGGCCCTGGGACCGCGCCAACCGCGGCGGTGCCCCTTGCGGGCCCCGTCGCCAGTTCGTCGGCCGTGGCGGGGCGCGCCTTGGGCGGCAGCACGAGCGACGCCGGCGTGTCGCTGTATCGCTTGTCGGTTGGCAACGCCGTGGCCGCCGACAACGTCGAAAGCAACGCGCCGCTCATCGCTCAGGCCGAGAGCACGCTCCGCAGCGACAAGGCCAGTAAAGACGAAAAGCAACAAGCCCAGCAACAACTCGACCGCGCTCGCAAAATGGACAACGAGAAGCGGGCGGCGAACAAGGACTTGGTCGACAAGCTGGGCGAGAAGCAATTCGTGGCCGGCTTTGGCAACAACGGCGGCGAAGAGTTCCTCAGCTACATGAACATCAGCGAGACCATGCGGACCAACGGCGGCGAGGAATGGCTGAAGTGGGACCGCGAGATTTCGACCAACCTCCAGCGCGTGCAAAACGGCGACGGCAGTTGGTCGGGGCACCACTGCATTACCGGCCGCACGTTCACGTCGGCGACGGCGCTGTTGACCCTGATGGCCGATCGCGCGCCGATCAAGGCCCCCAAGGCCCAGGCCGAGACCGCCCAGAAGTAAGCGCCGCTGGGGCAGACGCCAGGCCCAGCGAGGGGTCAACCTCCTGGAGCCTGGCGTGCCTTGTCAGTTGAACCGCCGGCTGGCGTCAACGGCTCCCGTTTCCATTGATCCTGATCGGGGTGAATCAAATGACGCCCACTTGGCGCCCCTTTGTCTGGCTGTTGGTGGCCGGTTGCCTGTTACTCGTCGCTGGTGGCGCGCCGGCCGTGGCGGGCGAGGCGAGCGACCTGGCGGCGATCGATCGCGCCCTGGAGCGCGGAGTCGCCTATCTGATCACGCAGCAAGCCCCGGACGGCGCGTGGCGCTCGACCCGGTACCCGCCCTTTGGCGATGGCGCGTCGCTGACGGCGGCGATCCTGGAAGCCTTGTCGACCCTGCCCGACCAGCAACCGGCTCGCGAAGCCCGTGCCCGCGGACTCGATTGGTTCGTCTGGCGTGCGCTGGGGGATTGCGGCAGCCCGGACACTGGCCAGCTCAGCTACCCGGTCTACACGGCTGGCTCGATGGCGTCCTTGCTCGCGCGCGATTGCGCGGCCGACCCTTTCACGCTGCGAACGATGTGGACCGACCTGCTCGTCGAGTGGCAACTGAACGCAGCGCTTGACTGGCGTGAAGACGACGACGTCTACGGTGGTTGGAACTACGCGCACGAGCCGACTCGCAAACCCAAGGGCGGCGCGCCGCTGGGACCACTGGCCGAGCCGAACCTGTCGGCCACCGTGGCGGCGATCGAAGCCTTGGCCGCGAACGGCCGCGCGGAACATCGCGCCGCGCTGACTGCCGCGCGACGGTTCGTCGAGCGTTGTCAGAACTTTGGCGACGACCCGGCGTTCGATGACGGTGGATTTTTTTTCATCCAGCGCGACCCAGTGCGCAACAAAGCTGGCGCGCGCGGCCACGACGCGCAAGGCCGCGAGCGGTTCAGCTCCTATGGCAGCGCCACGGCCGACGGGCTACGCGCGCTGCAGGCCTGTGGCCTGGACGAGAAGCATCCGCGCGTCGCGGCGGCGTGGCGTTGGCTGGACGAGCACTTCGATCCCGAGCGGCACCCCGGCGAATATGCGCGCGGGCGCACGGCGGCGCAGCCGGCGCTGTATTACTACTACGCCCATTCGCTCACTCGGGCGTGGTTGGGGCGCGAACCGTCGGTCGAGACGGCCAGCCGCGCCGAGTCACTGGCCCGCGCGCTGGTGCGACGGCAGGCCGTGGATGGCAGTTGGTCGAACACTGCGGTGGACGTGCGTGAGGACGATCCGCTGGTGGCCACGCCGGCGGCCTTGGCGGCGTTGGCCCATTGTCGGCAGTTGATCACCGCCCAGTTGGACGCCAACGCCCAAGGGCAAAGCGTGGCAGATCGCTAGCGCGTCTTGCGCGCTGTCGCAGCGGGGTGGCACGCCCGTCCTTCGGGCGTGGGGAAGCGTGTACAAAGCGCGATGTTCGAGCGGCGACTCACCACGCCCTACGCTGCGCTGGGGACGTGCCACCCATGATTAGTGCGCATCGAAACGGATGGAACGCGCTTCAATCAGTGTGTGTGCCGCGCTTAGAAGCCGGGACGGAACATCGTCACCAGCGAGAAGACCAGCAAGCCGCCAGCGATCAACATCCAAGCCCACGACGGCGAGCTTTGGGTCGCCACTTGCTCGGGAGCATTCACCAGTTTCTTGGTACGACGAGTTGCACGCATGAGAACCTCGACTAACCAGAGGGGGCATTAGGCATCATCGGCTGCCACCCGCGATGCACTTGATGAGAGAACAACAATGTTCACGTTATGCATGACCCGCCAGGGCAACAAGTCCGACAGAAAGTCGGACGAACACGCGAGCCGCGCGGTAAGTGATTGCGCCGTCGATGGGTGTGCGCGAGCGCTCTGAAACACGCTGCCAACGACGTCCGAAACTTTTTTTGCGCGACTGACCGCAACCGCGACAGAGTGACGCAGGTGGTCTATTCGTCGCCGTTCGGGGCGATGGGGAGCACGGCTTCGACGCGCGTCCCTTTGCCGATCGTGCTTTCGATGGAGCAACTGCCGCCCAAGAGGCGGATGCGCTCGCGCATGCCGCGCACGCCGAAGGCGCTGCTGGGCACGGCGCGAATGTCGAAGCCGGCGCCGAAGTCCTGGACCGCCAGGGCGATTTCGGCGGCGCGGCATTGCAGCTCGACGCGGACGCGGCGCGTGCCGCTGTGGCGACGAGCGTTGTTGAGCGCCTCTTGCGCCACACGATAGATCGCCGTCTCCAGCGGCCGCGACAGCCGGTCGATCGTCGCCGGATGCGTGAACTCGATCGCAATGCCCGAGTCGGCCAGTTGGTCGATCAGATCCTCGATGGCGGCGATCACGCCGTAATCGTTGAGCACCGTGGTGCGCACGCCGCGGATGATCCGCCGCCCTTCGTCGACCGCGCGGCGGAGATTGGCGATGGCCCGGGGAATGACGTCCGAAGCGCTCTGCGCGGGGTGGCTGCGCTGGTAACCTTCGAGCGACATCATCGTGCCGGCCACGTATTGAATCAGCCCGTCGTGAACCTCGTAGCTGATGAATTGCTTCTCGCTTTCCTGGACTTCGATCAGGTTGCGCAGCAGTTCGCGCTCGGCGCGCAGCGCCTCGGTGGTTCGCTTCAGCTCGCTGATGTCGGTCGAGATGCCCCCCATGGCAAGCACCTTGCCCGTCGCGTCCTTGATGGGGAACTTGACCGAGATGTAATGGTGCTCGCCATCGCGGTGCGGGGCGACCTCCTCGAAGACCAGCGGCTCGCCCAGGCGAATCACCTCTTTGTCGTTGGCCACGAACTGCGCGGCCAGTTCGGGGGGAAAGGTCTCCTCATCGGTCTTGCCCAGGATGTCGTCGGGGAGAATCTTGATCACGTCGACATATTGCCGGTTCACCAGCAAGTATCGTCCGTCGGTCCCCTTCACGTACATGACGGCCGTGGTGTTATCGAGGATGGCCTGCAAGCGCGCGTGCGTGGCCCGCAACTCGTCCTGGGCCAGCCGGCGGTCGGTGATGTCGAGCACCATGCCGATCTGGCCGAGGGGCTGGCCTTGATCGTCGTAGAACAGTTTGGCCGAAGCCACCGCCCAACGAATCGAGCCGTCCTTGCGGGTGACGCGAAATTCGGGGCTCTGAAAGTCCTCACCGGCGGAGATCACTTCTCGCCACAAGGTGACGACCTGGTTCCGGTCGTCGGCGTGAATGAAGCTTATCCAGCCCAGCCCCATCGCCTCGTCGGGCGTGCAACCGCTCAGCTCGCACCATTGTCGATTGACGAAGAAGATGTGGCCGGTCAGGTCGCCTTGAGCGATACCCACCGGCGCCTGCTCGGCCAGTTGCCGGAACTGGGTCTCGGCGGCGCGCAGGCGCAGCTCGCGCTGCTTGCTGTCGGTAATGTCGGCGCACACGCCCAGCACGCGGATCGGCTGGCCGGTGGCGTCGCGCATCACCTGCCCCGAGGCCTCGACCCAATGAATGCCGCCATCGGGCCAGATCACCCGGTAGGTCACCTTCTTCTCGGCGTTGTCGCTCACGGCGGTTTCAATTGCTCGGCGGACGAGCTCGCGATCTTCCGGGTGGATGTTCTCGTCCGAGGCGCCGATCGGCGCCACGCGCTGCGCGGGGGAACGGCCGTGAATCAACTGCTGGGTCGCGGACGATTGCACCAGGCCGGTTCGCAAATCCCATGACCAGAGCCCCAGCCGGCCGGCCTGCAAGGTCAGCTCCAGGTGCTGCTGCCGTTCGCGCAGTTGGTGCTCCAGCTCGGCGCGCTCCGAAACTTCGTGTTCCAGAATTCGCTGCTGGCGCAGGGCCTCGGCCGCGCTTTGCTCGGCCGCGCCGCGGGCGTTCCACTCGCCGCGCGACAGCAGCACGATGCCGATGCCCAGCAGCCAATAGGCGATCATGCCCCCCTGAAAGATCTGGTCGTGGACGTCGATCGCCCCTGCGCGAAAGTAAAATACGCCGATCGATCCCAGGCAGCCCAGCCCCAGCGCCAGGCACGACGGCCCGAACCCCGCGTAGCGCCCCGCGAACATCACCGCCAAGGAAAAGAACGCATACGTCGCTCGATGCTGCAAGAATGGCTCGCACGTCACGCGCAGCGCCGCGGCGATGGCGATGGCGAACAACGCAAGGCCATAATTGCGCCATGGCTGGCCCCGGGCAGCATGCATGGGCGTGATCTCCGAACGGCGGCGAAGAAAAGTCGGCACTGGCGATTGTACCTGGGGGGACAGGCCGGTGGCATCGGTTCGCCGGGCCACTTTTCGCCCGCTCGGGTCTCCGCGGTCGGCGCGGCGGGTTAATTCGCGCCTCGCGCCCCGGTTGTTACCCTGGATACGGAACGAAGACCTGTAAAGTCGCCAGGCCGCGTGATTCAGCCGAACCAGGCGGTGGGGCCCAGGGGCAGCCATGCATCCGGCGTTCGCCGAGACCGATCATCGACCGTGGCCCGTGCCAACGGGGCCGTGGACCTGGCGACAGGTCTGGCACGATTTGCTGTTCGCGCATTGGCCCGTGTCGGCCGCAGTCTTGCGGCCGCTGGTGCCGCGCGAGCTGACCGTCCAGGAATTCAGCGGCGTCTCCTGGGTGGCCGTGATCCCGTTTCACATGACCGGCGTCATGCGCCGCCCCTGGCCCGACCTGCCGGGCGTCTCGGCCTTCCCGGAACTGAACGTGCGGGTCTACGTCGAGCGCGACGGCAAGCCGGGTATCTGGTTCCTGAGTCTGGACGCCACGAACCGGTTGGCGATCTGGGCGGCGCGGCGATGGTGGCATTTGCCGTACGTTCGCGCGCGGATGTCGCACCAGCAAACGGGCGAGCGACACCGGTACCGATCCGAGCGCGCCCCGCGGAAAGCGCGCGGCCGGTTCAGCGCCGACTTCACGCCGATTGCGCCGCTAGCGCCGGCCCGGCCCGGGACGCTGGAACACTTTCTGGTCGAGCGCTATTGCCTGTACGCGCGAGCGCCCAATGGGGTGTTCTTCCGCGGCGAAGTACATCACGTCCCCTGGCCGCTGCAGCCGGCCGCCGGCGCGGTCGACGCCGGCCAGTTGCTGGCCGTGCATGGGATTCAAGTGTCGGGGCCACCGCTCTTGCACTTTGCCAAGCGGGTCGACGTGGTGCTGTGGCCGTTGGAACGGCTCGGGCGACTTGACGAGGATCGTAAATTGTAGGGTGCATTCCATACACCTTATCTGTGGCATCGTAGCCGCGCGAGCTGACAGGCGTGAAGGCGCTCGCCGGTTTATTTGCATCGAGGTATTCGGCTCGCGACGTCGGCTTAAGGTGCATAGAATGCACCCTACGAAGATGCGGTCAACCTTTGTCACGCGCAAAACAAAACCGGGGACGGTGGCGTCCCCGGTTCCTTGCGTGCGATGACAAGCGAGCGTGGCGACTATTTGCCGCCGGCGCTCTTGCCGCTGGCGGCGCGTGTCTTGCCGATGTTCGCCGTCCCGGCCGTCGTCGAACCGGCGGCGATCCCCTGCTTGATGCTGTTCGAGGGCCGCATCATGGGCCGGCGATAGTGCCGATGATTGTTCCAGAGGCCAGACCAAGAGCCGTTGTTGTAGCCGCCGGCGCCGCCGCTGACATAGCCATTGCCAAAGCCGCCGCGACGGGCGAACTGGGCGCCGCTGTACTTGCCGTTGCGCATGGCGTAATTCGTATGGTGCTTGCCGCGCGAGTTGCTCGCGTGCTTGAACGAGTGATGAGACGAATGACCGCGATGGCCGAAGCCGTGGCCATGATGCGAACCGCCATGATGCCCGCCGCCGTGGTGGCCACCACCATGCCCACCGCCATGTCCGCCCCCGCGGGCAAAGACCGCGCCCGGCACTCCCAACATCACCGCGCTTGCCAACAACCCGCACGAGACGATCGAAATCCAACGAGACATGATCGAACCCCTTTGCTAAAAAGTTCCCTGCATCGCGGTCGCGTGGACCGCACGGTTTGAAGCCACTGCACTTCGTTACGCGAGCGGCGGCTGGGCAGGTCGCAACGCGCAGGCAAACTGACGAAGATGTAAGTGGAACCGTCGCGCGCGGGGAGTTGATTGCGCAAAAGAAAAGCCCAGTGGTATTCACCACTGGGCTTGTGTTGGATTCGTAACGGTCGTGCCGATCGCGCCCGGAAGGAAATCGCTTGGCGCTTAGCTGGCCGGGGCGGCTTCGGTCTTGGCGGCCTTCTTGTCCTTGCCCAGGCTGGCATAGCCCGCCGCGGCGAACTTGTTCTTGAACTTCTCAATGCGGCCGGCGGTGTCAACGTACTTCAACTTGCCCGTGTAGAACGGGTGGCAGACGTTGCAAATATCGACCTTGATCTCGGGCAACGTGCTGCGGGTGACGAACGAGTTGCCGCAGCCGCACTTGACCGAGGTATTCATGTACTTGGGATGGATGTCTTTTTTCATGGCTGATGCACCTTGCGCGGCCGGACGCCAACAGTAAGGATGGTTAGAACTTGAGTGAACCCAACATTTTATCGCCGTCCCGGCGAGGGGACAAGGCCGGGGGCCAGCGGGCCAAAACCGCGTAAAAGCCCGCGATTCATGGTTATCGGCCAAAGGGAAGCTAGCGGTTCTCAATTCGAGGGCGCGTCGGCGTATCCTTTGTGTTCGTCATTCCCGCGCAGGCGGGAATGACGGCAAAGGGGACCACGCTATCACGCACAGGCCGCGCGTCAGTCGTAGTTGCGAATCCGGCGGCCGATCGCTTCGCCCAGCGCGTTGCGCACGCTTTCGATTGTGATCCGGTCGAACACTTGCTGGAAGAAGCCGGCCACGATCATCCGCACCGCTTCATTGCGGGTCAGGCCGCGACAGCGAGCGTAGAACACCTGTTGATCGTCCACGCGGCCGGCCGTGGCGCCGTGGGTGCAGCGGACGTCGTCGGCTTCGATCTCCAAGCCTGGGATCGAGTCGGCCCGGGACGACTCGGACAACATCAAGTTGTCGTTGCGCTGATAGCCGTCGGTCTTCTGGGCGCCAACGTCGACTTTGATCATGCCGCGCCAGACGACGCGCGATTCGTCCTGCAGCGCCCCCTTGTAGAGCAGGTCGCTGCGGCACTCGGCGGCGCGATGGTGCTGCAAGGTGTGATACGACAGATGCTGCGAGCCTTCGGTGAACATCACGCCGTTGACTTGCGCTTCGGCCCGCGGGCCGACCAGGGCCACGTGCTGGTTCACCTTGGCCAGCCGGCTGCCCAGCGCGCCGATCGTCCATTGCAGTCGGCCATCCTGCTCGACGTGGGCTTGCTGATGGGCAAAGTGCCAGGTTCCGCGTCCCCAGTTTTGCAGGTTCACATACCGCAGCGACGCTCGCGGCCCGACGAACAGCTCGATCGCTCCGCAATGCAACGCCGCCTGCTCATCGCCCACCGTCTCGGCCAACAGCGTCACCTCGGCCCCTTCGTCGAGGATGACGAGTTGATGCGCCAAGTCGACTTGGCCATGTTCCAGCGCGTTGAGCAGGTGCAACGGCTCGTCGACGCGCACGTTGCGCGGCACGTACAGCAGCGTCCCGCCCGACCAACAGGCCGCGTGCAAGGCGGCGAACTTGTCGACCGTCGAGTCGACGGCTTGGAACAGGTATTTGCGGACCAGCTCGGGATGATCGTTGACCAGCGTGTCGAGGCTGCCAAAGATCACGCCCCGGTCGGCGTACTGCTTGGCCAGTTGAGCCACCTGGTGCTGGCTGTTGACAGTCGCGGCGCGGCCGGCCAGATCGACGCCCTGATTCAGCAGCCCGGCGGGAATAGCTTCGCTGGCCGCTGCTTCGACGGCGCCACCGCCGGCTGGCAAGCCGAACTTATCGAAGCGGAACAAGCGGATGTCGGTTCGCATCCACTCTTCTTCTTTGCGCGAGGGGAGGTTCAAGGCCACGAACCGGGCCCAAGCCTGGCGGCGCAGCTCGGTCAGCCAGGCCGGCTCTTGCCGAGCGGCCAGAAAGGCCTCGAACGCTTCGTGAGTAAAACCGGTCGCGGTCAAAGTCTGCATGGGAAATGCTTAATGCGAAATGCTTAATTGGGAAGGGACGACGTCTGGCTTGCGAATGACTGTCACGAAAGAAGTTCATCGACGGGAAAGCGCCAGCCAGGGACCGCCGGCTCGGCGTCGGCGGACATGCCGGTGTTAAACACGATCGGGGTATCCGGCGCTTCTGGGCGATAGACACGAATCGTCAAGTTGTCGGCCACGTCAACGTCCCAAACTACTTTCGTGCCAGCCGCAAAATAGTCAGCTCGCTTCCTCGCTATGCGTCGCTCGGCGCCTGGGCCGTAGTCATCCTCACCGCGAATCTCGACGGCGAAGTCGGGAGGCTGCGGCAGGAACTTCATCTTGGCCCGCGGACCAGTGTAGTAGGCCGCGTCCGGGCTGAACGAGCGCCGGTTCGGCAAATCGCAGAGGAACACAATGCTGTCGCCGTACGCCACCCCCACGCCAAGCTGCTTCACGTGAGCGTGCAAGCTTATGAAAATGTTTCCCGTTACAATGCCATGCCAATCGCCGTTCGCCTGCATATGCACAAGTTCTCCATCGACGAGTTCCGCTTTCCCCTCGACGCGGTACAAATCATCGACGGTGGCGTTCCAAACGACGGTAGCCATGACGCCTGCTTCGCGGTCGGTTACCCGACCGTGCCTTCCATTTGCAGCTCGATCAGCTTGTTCATCTCGACCGCGTATTCCATCGGCAACTCGCGGACCAGCGGCTCGACGAAGCCGTTGACGATCATGGTGCTGGCCTCGGGCTCGCTCAGGCCGCGGCTGGTCAGATAGAACAACTGCTCTTCGCCGATGCGCGAGACGCTCGCCTCGTGGCCGATCGACACGTCCTGCTCGGCCACTTCGACGTAAGGATACGTGTCGCTGCGGCTGTGCGAGTCGAGGATCAAGGCGTCGCAGACGACGTTGCTCTTGCTCTTGTGCGCGCCGGGCTCGACTTTGACCAGCCCGCGATAGCTGGCCCGGCCGCCATTCTTGGAGATCGACTTCGAGATGATTCGGCTGCTGGTGTGCGGGGCACAGTGGACGACCTTGGCGCCGGCGTCCTGGTGCTGACCCTTGGACGAAAAGGCGATCGATAGGATCTCGCCTCGCGCGCCGGGCTCCATCATGTAGACGGCCGGGTACTTCATGGTCAGCCGACTGCCCAGGTTGCCATCGATCCACTCCATGGTGGCCCCTTCATAGGCCATCGCCCGCTTGGTCACCAGGTTGTAGATGTTGTTGGCCCAATTCTGGATCGTGGTGTAGCGGCAGCGGGCGTGCTTCTTGACGATCACCTCGACGACGGCCGAGTGCAGGCTTTCGGTGCTGTACATCGGCGCGGTGCAGCCTTCGACATAGTGAATCTGCGCCCCCTCGTCGACGATGATCAGCGTCCGCTCGAACTGGCCCATGTTCTCGGCATTGATGCGGAAGTAGGCCTGCAGCGGGAACTCGATCTTCACTCCCTTGGGGACGTAAATGAACGAGCCGCCCGACCAGACCGCCGAGTTGAGGGCCGCGAACTTGTTGTCGGCCGAGGGAATGACCGTCGAGAAATACTCGCGGACCAGGTCCGGGTATTCGCGGACGGCCGAGTCGGTGTCGGTGAAGATCACGCCCCGGTTGGCCAGGTCTTCGCGGAGCGAGCCGTAGACCACTTCGCTTTCGTACTGGGCCTTCACGCCGGCCAGGAATTTCTTCTCGGCTTCGGGAATGCCCAGGCGGTCGAAGGTGTTCTTGATGTCGGCGGGCACATCTTCCCAACTGCGACCCTGACGATCGGACGGCTTGATGTAGTAGTAGATGTCCTGGAAGTTCAGGTCGATCGCGCCGCCCCATTTGGGCGTCGGCTTGCTGTTGAAGATGTCCAGGCTCTTCAAGCGGAAGTCGCGCATCCACTGCGGCTCGTTCTTCATGTCCGAAATCTGATGCACGATTTCGGCATCGAGCCCCTTCCGGCTTTTGAAGACGTACTTCTCTTCGTTACGGAAGTCGTATTTGTTGATTTCGCCCGCTGCGACGTCGAAATCAGGTTTAATTTCGGTGGCCATGATAAAAGTTGCGAGTTGCTGGTTTCTAGTTGCTAGTTAAAGACAAGGAAGCTGGTGTTTCTTACTAGCCGCTAGCAACTAGCAGCTAGCAACTTCCCTCCTACGTCCCCACTTCGGCCACTTGCGGTTGCTTCATCGCGTCTTCGGCCGCGGCCGCTTCGGGGTGGGCGGCGCGAATCCGGTCGTAGCCGCGCTCGTGCAGCTCGACGGCCAATTCGGGTCCGCCGGTTTCCACAATTCGACCGCCGAGCATCACGTGGGTGAAGTTCGGCTTGTTATGTTCCAACAGCTTGTCGTGGTGGGTGATGATCAAGATGCCCATCTCGGCGCCGCCGATCTCGGCAATGCTCTGGCTGGCCAGTCGCACCGCGTCGACGTCCAGCCCGCTGTCCGTCTCGTCGAGGATAGCGAACTTGGGACGCAGCATGGCCATCTGCAAAATCTCGGCCCGTTTCATTTCGCCCCCAGAAAACCCGTCGTTGACGTAACGCCGGGCAAACTCGGGGTCCATTCGCAACTGTTCCATCTTGGCCTTCAGTTCCTTGCGGAACTCGCGCATCGGGATCAGTTCTTCCCCTTCCTTGCGGTCGGGGCGGCGGACGTTCGTCGTGGCGTGGCGCAAGAAGTCGGCCATCTTCACGCCCGGGATCGACATCGGCCGCTGAAAGGCCAAGAAGATGCCGGCGCGAGCGCGCTCGTTGGGGTCCATGGCCAGCACATCCTGGCCGTTGATCTCGATCGAGCCCTCGGTCACCTCGTAGTTCGGGTGACCCATAATGGCGTAGCCGAGCGTGGTCTTGCCCGAGCCGTTGGGGCCCATCAAGGCGTGGACTTCGCCACGGCGAATGACCATGTCGACGCCGCGCAAGATCGACTTGCCTTCGACCGAAACATGCAGGTTGGAGATTTTGAGAGTTTCTTGGGACATGAAAAGTTGCTGGTTGCTAGTTGCTGGTTGCTAGTTAAAACGCATCAGGCCCAAGCCTTTTACTAGCTGCCAGGAACCAGCAACTAGCAACTTCGGCTTAACCCGTAATCTTCTGATGATCGAACACCGGCTGCTTCTCTTCGACATCGACGTAGCCCGAGTGGTGCGGCACCGGCAGCTCGAGCTCAGTCTGAATGCCTTCCTGGAATCGCGGGGCCGAGCCGCGCTGCTTGCTGATCTTGTAGCCGCGGATTTTGTCTTGGATGCGCATCAGCCCTTCGAGCAGGGCTTCGGGGCGCGGCGGACAGCCCGGCACATAGACGTCGACCGGCACGACCAGGTCGACCCCCTTGACCACGTGGTAGCCGTACTTGAAGTATGGTCCGCCGCCGACGGTGCAGGCCCCCATGGCGATGACGAACTTGGGGTCGGGCATCATGTTGTAAAGCCGGCGGACACGGCTGGCCATTTTGTAGGTCACGGTGCCGGCCACGATCATCAGGTCGGCTTGCCGCGGCGTGGCGCGAAACGCGCCAGCCCCAAACCGGTCGAGGTCGTATCGGCTGGCGCCGGCGGCCATCATCTCGATGGCGCAACAGGCCAGCCCGAACGTCATCGGCCAGACGCTGGCTTGCCGGGCCCAGTTGATCGCCTGTTCGACCGACGTCGTGATGACGTTTTCCTCGAACCGTCCTTCAATCCATGGCTTGGTCATGTGAGTTCCTGCGTAATTCCAAGGTCACGTTCGTGAGGCCCCTGTGGGGGTGATGCACTGCCTGGATCAGCCTCGAAACCAAGCCAGCGTTTGACTGCGTTTTCCACCTCATGCAACTCTGCTGACGTCAAAGCACCAATTCTGCGCCTAAGCTTACTGCGATCGATCGTATCAATCGCTTGGGCATCAAACACACCTTGTTGGTCAAAGAAATCTGCGTTGCTTGCAACTTCAAATCGAGTTCCGCGCACCTGAGTTGTACGTGGCACAAAGCTAACTAATGCCCGTTCGTTATCACGGACAGGAACGCTCAACACCGCACAGGGCCTCGTCTTTGCCTGATAACCTAAATCCACGATCCAAACTTCGCCGCGACGCGGCTCAGGCATGTTCGCTTTCCTCCGCGTCGTACATCAGGAACAACTGATCGGCCAAAAATGCCATTTCTTCATCACTGGCAGGTGATTCGTCAGTCTTTTCCTCTCGTCGAGCCCGAATTTGCGCAACAATTAACTTCGCAAACGCAGCTTGATCCGCGTCCGACAACTCTCCAAACGACGCCAAGAGCTTCTGAACTATCTCGGTCATAGCGTTTGGCTTTCGTCTCTGGTCCGGGGGTGGTTCACCGGCAGGCCGGCTGGGAACAGCGAAGTTCGTCAAAACCTGCGGAATCCAGCAATATATCGCTCACCTAAGTCGTTTGAAACTGGCAACAAGCGTGGCCGTCCAGCCGGCACTCGGTCAGCTTGACCGGCGTCGCCAACAGCTCGGAAAACAGCATTCGCTCCATCGCACATACGCCCCGATCGTGCTCGGCCAGCTCGCCGTACGGGCAGTCGAGCACCTGCAACGTCAGGCCGGTCGCCACCGCTGCCGGTCCAGTCGCCTCAGCCGGGGTGTTGGCTTCAACGGGCGCGCTGGCCTCGGTCAACGTAGCCACCAGCGGAATGTTTCGTTCGGCAAACACGTTGCGCACCGACTCGACGCGCTGGTCAAGTGACTCGCCCATGACTTGCGGAGCGTAAAACCGGGCCAGCCGCTGAGCCAACCGCTCGAGCAAGCCGCGCTTAACCGCCGGGTCGGCGACCGCGCGAATCTCGTCCCACAACGCCAGCGCCAGATCGGGGGCGTTGGTACCGGCCTGGTGCCGGGCCTTGGCCGTGGCGCGGTACTTGTGACTGGGCCGGCCGCGCCCGGTGCGATTGATGTCCCGTTCGACCAGCCCTTGGCCCATCAACCGGGTCAGCCGTTGCCGCACGGCCGTGGCTGTAACCGCCAGCGCCGTCGCCATTTCGGCAATGCTCAATGGGCCGCCGCGGCGCAGCAGATCGACCAGCATGCCGTCCGAAGTTTCCGATTGCGTGCTCATGGTCGCAGCGCCCGACGGGGCGTTAAGTGAGAGAAGCTAGCCCAAGGGGGCTGCTGTCATCGTATCAGTTACCTCAATTATAGCAACGGACTATGCGAAAAACACGGCATGCGTGCCGTAACTGCTTTTATCGCATTGTGTTGCGTGAATTAAACTGCGCATGAAAAAACCCGGGGGTGGGATCCCTGGGCTTGTCGCAATCTCAACGAACACAGCGACTTCACACCGCGTCGACGCCGGTTTCGCCGGTGCGAATGCGAACCGTTTCGTCCAACGGAATGACGAAGATCTTTCCGTCGCCAATCTGCCCGGTCTGGGCCGTGCGCAGGATCGTGGCCAGCGTCTTCTCGACGTCTTCGTTCCGGACCACGACTTCGATCTTCACCTTGGGAACGAAGTCGATCGTGTACTCGGTGCCCCGGTAGGTCTCGGTGTGACCTTTCTGGCGGCCAAAGCCGCGAACCTCCGAGATGGTCATGCCGCGCACGCCCAGTTCGCTGAGCGCGTGCTTGACTTCTTCGAGCTTGAAATGCCGGACGATCGCTTCGATTTTTTTCATCGGTGTCTCTCGCCCTGGTTCATTCCACTCTGATCGCCGCTTAGCCCCCGGTCAATGACCGGGGGCCATTGTTGCCACAGCGTTCGCGAAGTCGCGTTCCGTGTAACCGGCGCTCAGATGAAAATATACCCTTCTTCGCCGTGCTGGCTGTAGTCGAGGCCTTGGACTTCGTCTTGCTGCGTCACCCGCAGGCCCATCGCCACGTCGAGAATCTTCAACAGCACGAACGTCGCCACCGCGGCATAGACCCAAGTGACGAGCGCCGCCATCACCTGCGGCGTCAGCAGCGGTCCCCCTTCCAACAGCCCCAGCAACTTGCCCCCCGACGTCCCCTCGGGCGTGATGTTTCGCGTGGCGAACACCCCGGTCAACACCGCGCCGAGCGTGCCGCCGACGCCATGCACGCCAAAGGCGTCAAGCGAATCGTCGTAGCCGAATTTCGACTTTAGCGCCGTACAGGCATAGAAGCAGACCGCGCCAGCCGCCAGTCCCATGGCCAGCGCCGGCATCGGCGCCACGTAGCCCGACGCCGGAGTAATGCAGACCAGTCCCGCCACGGCTCCCGAGGCACAGCCCAACACCGTCGGCTTGCCGCGGAAGACCCATTCGAGCAACGGCCAGGCGAGCGCGCCGGCCGCGGCGGCGAAATGGGTGGCGCAAAACGCGCTGGCCGCTTGCGCTCCGGAATTCAGGGCGCTGCCGGCGTTGAAGCCGAACCAGCCGAACCAGAGCAGGGCCGCGCCAACCACGGTATAGGTCAAGTTGTGCGGCGGCATCGGCTCGTGACCAAAGCCGAGACGCTTGCCCATGACCAGTGCGCAGACCAGCGCCGACACGCCCGAGCTGATGTGTACCACCGTGCCACCGGCGAAGTCGAGCGCGCCGAACTTGGCGTCGGCCGCGCCAAAGGCCAGGATGCCCCCGTCCCACACCCAATGACACAACGGGCAGTAAACCAGCGTCCCCCACAGGATCATGAACGCAACCATCGTGCTGAACTTCATCCGCTCGGCGAACGCGCCGCAAATCAGCGCCGGAGTGATGATGAAGAACATCCCCTGAAACAGCATGTGGGTCAGCCGCGAGATGCTCCCTTCGACCGGCGTTTCGACCAGACCGGTCGCTTCGTTGAACGTCGAGGTGACGTTCCGCATCAGCACAAAGTCCCCGTTGCCAACCCAGGGACTGAAGCCCGCCTCGCCGGGCGCGCCGCCAAACGACAGCGAGTAGCCATACAGTCCCCACAGCACGGTCATCAGCCCGGCCAGCATCAGGCACTGCATCATCACGCCCAGCACGTTCTTCTTGCGCACGAGGCCGCTGTAGAACAACGCCAGCCCCGGCGCGGTCATCAAGAAGACGAGCGCGCACGACATCAGCATCCAGGCCTGATCGGCCTTGTCGAGCGTGGCCACCGGCGCAGGCGCGCTCGGCTTGGGATCCTCGGCCCAGGCCAACGCGCCGGGCAGCGACAGGACCGCGACTGTGAATATGAATCTCAGTCCGCGCGCGATGTCGAGACGCCAACCGTTTGACTCACAAGAAGTGGCTACTTGGGCCGAGTCGCAACTCGGCGCGCCTGCCTGGCGTTGGGTCATTCGAACAGCTCCTGTACTTAGAGAGGTTCCACGCCATTGAAAGGAGTCCGCCCGAGGACACTCTCAATACGAGTGATTCGCCGGGCATCCCTACCGCGAGCCGCGTGCGACGCACAGAGCGTAGCTCAAACCCGCCCGGCCGAAAAGAGTCGGCCAGATAACGTCCGAAGAAGGAAGGAAAATCGACCACGACGACACAACGGGCACGACGCCGGAAAATACGAAGAAAATTGAACCGCAAAGACGCGAAGGGCACAAAGAAAGACATGGGAGGGGAGCGCGGGAGTGAAACACGCTTGCGGTTTAGCCGCAGGGTCATGGGCCCGCGCGCTTCCCTTCCGCATTCATCACTCAGCACTCATCATTCATCACTACCCATGTCGTGTCGTCGTGGTCGAATTATCTTCATCAATCGGGCTTCGTCATTTGCCCTCGGCCCGGTACCAGTCCCCGCGCAGCCACATCACCAACAGCCGCAAGTCGTGGGCCCAGATCGTGTGCCGCGTCGGCTCGTCCCCGTCGGCAAAGGCCGGCATCCGGTCGTTCCGGTCGCCGTAGAACCGCTCGTGGGCCGGGTTCGAGATGAACTCCGTCAGCCACTCTTCGGACCCGTAATCGGTCAGATCGGGAGCGGTCCCTAGCGACCCTTCGTCGTTGTACTTGTGACAGTCAGTGCAACTCAGCTTGGCCACCAGCTCGCGCCCCTCGGTGATCTGGGCAGCGTCGCGCTTGTCCGCCGCGGCCTGCTCGGGCAGCGCCGCTTCGGCCGACAGGGCGGCCACGACCTTGGCGACTTGCGCTTTGTCTTCCTTGGCCAACGTGTCGCGGACGAAGGTCACCATGTCCCCTTCCTTGTGCTTGGTGTTGCCAAACATTTCCGGGCCGCCCACGTGCGCCGGGTCGAGCACCCGAGCGATCCATTGCCGGCTGGCAAAGCCATACAGGTTCGGCGCCGACGACTCGGGCGCCTTGATGCCGACGCCTTGCGGGTTCGTGTGGCTGTGGCAACTGGCGCAATAGCGCGCGAACAGCCGCGGCCCTTCGGTCATGGGGTCTCTGCGCATCAGCGAGACCGCGCCGGCCGGCGGAATGCCCGACGGCGCCGAGGCCAACTCGAGCGCGCGGTGCGTCTGTTGCTCGGCGTCAGCCACCGCTTCGAGGTAGCCTTGCGATTCCTTGCGCTTCGCGTCCGTGGCCAGCACCGGCACGTTGGTTTCGAACCGAGCCATATTGTCGTCGTACCAGGCCACGCCGGTCAGCGCGCCAGCGCCGAGCAGCAGCATCAGGATGTACAGCACGTTGAACCGATGCCCCAGCTTCCAACGACCGACAATCGGCATCAGCGCCAGGCCCAGCATCAGCAGCCCCGGGATCACCAGCGCGCCGTAAATCTCTTTATCCCCCGGGAAGTACTTCAAGAACTGAAACAGGAACAGGAAGTACCACTCCGGTCGCGCCGCCGAGTACTGGTTTGCCGGATCGGCCGGCGCGCCCAACTCGGCCCCCAGCAAGTGTCCCGGGTGCTCGCCGACCTGCGCGCCGAACAGCGCCGGTCGGACCACGAAGAACAGCACCACCAGCAGCACCGCCAGACACGCCACCGAGTCCTTCAACACCTGGTCGGGCCAGAACGTCGTCTCGACCCCCTTCTTGGGATCCTTGGCGTGAATGCCGTGCCGGCGGAAGATCGCGATGTGCAGCACCAGGAAGAAAATCAGCAACCCGGGCAGCACGCCCGCGTGCAGCGCAAAGAACCGCGTCAGCGTATGGTGCCCATAGTCGGCCCCGCCGACGACCACGCGCTGAATATCGGTGCCGACAAACGGGACCAGGCTCATCAGGTTGGTCGCCACGCGGGTGGCCCAGTAACCCTTCTGATCCCAGGGCAGCAGGTAGCCGGTCAGCGACAGCCCGAGCACGATCTTCATCAGGATCAAGCCGAGCCAGAAGTTCACCTCTCGCGGGGCGCGATACGCGCCGTCGATGACCACTTGCAGCAAGTGCAACGCCAGCAGCACGATCATGGCTTGGGCCATGAAGTGGTGAATGCCGCGCAGCAGCCAGCCTCCCCACATCTCGTTTTGGATGTAATAGACGCTTTCCCAGGCAGTCTGGCTGCTGGGGCTGTAGCTCATCCACAAGAACACGCCGGTGATCAACTGCACGGTGAAGGCGAACACCAGCGTGCTCCCCCACACGTAGCGCCACCGCGCGTGCCCGGGAATGCGCTCGTACAGCGCCTCGTGCAGCAGCTCGCGAATGCCGGTTCGATCGTCCAACCAGTCAAGCAGCGCTCTCATGCTTTGGCCTTCTTTTCGTGCATGCCCGAGTAGAAGTTCTCAAACGCGACGTACACCACCGGTTGTCCCTCTTCCTTGCGCACTTCGCACTTCAAGCCGTCCAGGTCGCGCGGCGAGACGCACGGCATCACGCGGCTGCCATCGGCTTCAAACGCGCTGGTATGACACGGACACTGGAACTGATTGCGCTCGGGCTTGAACGAGACCATGCATCCGGCGTGCGGACAGGTGGCGTTGAATGCCTCGACCTTGTCGGTTCCCGGCAAGCGGCGCAGATAAACCGTCCCGATCGGCTGGTTCGGCAGCCGGTTCCAGGCGTCGACGTAATCGGCCAAGATCGGAAACGCCCGCGGCTCGCCGCTGGTGGGCAAGGTGTCGAGCGAGGCGACGCGCAGCAGCTTCGCTCCGCTCCCCTTCCGTCTGAGCGGATCGAACAGCGTGGCCAACCCGGCCGCCGTCGGCACCACGCCGATCAACGCGCCGATGGCGATCGAGGCCGCCCCGCTAAAGAAGCCGCGCCGCGGCGGAGTTTCCGGGGCCTGGGGGGTCGAATACTTGGTGGCTGGCTTGTCGGGCAACGGGGCCAGCGGAATTTCGTCACTCATGGCGTGCCGCCTTCCAAAAGGTGAGAGGTTCAGGGCAAACGGGCCGCGGCAAAGGGCGGGGGCGTCTTGCGCCGTCTAGTGTAAATCGCCGTAGCGACGATTCCTACACCCTGGCGGAAGCGGGCTGGGTGCCCAATTCTTCGGGGAGTTTTTCACCGCAAAGACGCAAAGAACGCAAAGGAAATGCAAGGAGACTAAACGCAGAGGGCGCAGAGGAACGCAGGGAAAGGAAAGCTAAAACCCTTTCTCCGCGATCCTCTGCGCCCTCTGCGATTCAAAATGTCCGCTTTGCGATCTTTGCGTCTTTGCGGTTCAAATTCTCCTGCGAGAGCGCCGAACGGCTCACCCCATCGCGGCGCGGACCGCTTCAAGCACTTTCGACCGCGCGGCCATCAGCGGCTCGCGCAGCGTCGCGCCGGCCGCCGCCTTGTGACCGCCGCCCCCAAATTGCTCGGCCAGTAGCCGACAATCGAGCTGGCCACCATTGGCCGCCGGCCGGCTGCGGAAGCTGAACTTCACCGCGCCGCCGGCTTGCTCGACCGCGATCACCGCCACCTCGGTGCCGGCCACTTGCAGCGTCATGTTGATCACGTCCTCGGTGTCGGTCGGCTGTGCGCCGCACGCGCTGAAGTCGGGCAACTGGACGTAGGTGTGAATCAACTTGCCATTCTTTTCCGCCTCGGCCCGTTCCAGCACGCGGCCGATCAGGTGAATCCGGCCGAGCGTGTCTTGCTCGTAAAGCTGCTTGTAAATCTGTCCCGGCACCGCGCCAGCTTCGACCAGCGCGGCAGCCGCGCGATAGGTTCCCCCGGTCGTCGACAAGAACCGATACCAGCCCGTGTCGGTGGCCAAGGCGGCGAACAGCGGCGTGGCGATCTCGGGCGTCAGCTTCACGCCCAGAGCCGCGGCCGCGTCGGTAATCAGCCGCCCCGTCGCTTCGGACGAGGTGTCCTTGAACGACTCGGCCCCCAGGTCATCTTCGCTGAGGTGATGATCGACGACGAACTTCTTGGCCTTGGTGGTGCGGATCACGTCGCTCATCGGCCCCAACTGGGCCCAAGCGCTGGTGTCCAGCACGATCAGCGCGTCGGCATCGGCCAGTTGCTCGGCCGTCACGTCGACGCCAATGGCTTTGATCTCGCCCGCCGGGTCCAGGAACTTGAGATTCGGCGGCGTGCTCTGGCCGTTGACGATTCGCACGTGCTTGCCCAACGCGCGCAGCACGCCGGCCATGCCCAGCTCGCTGCCCAGCGCGTCGGCGTCGGGCCGAATATGGCTGGTCAGAATGAACTTCTGGTACGGAGCGATCTGCTTGGCGAATTGCGACCAGTCGATGGGCATGGGGGAGTGTCCGTTGTCAGTAGTCCGTGGTCCGTTGTTAAGAAACTCTCACGCGTGGCTGGCCGTCCTGTCTGCTGCAACTGACAACTGACCACGGACAACTGACACGATACTTCGTCAACCACTAATCAACTTCTCAAGCTCTGCCAAGCAATCGGCCACCGGCACGCGCCATTGCTTCAGGCTGTCCCGGTCGCGGAACGTCACGGTTCGATCCACCAGCGATTGTCCGTCGACGGTAATGCAGTACGGCGTGCCCGCCTCGTCCTGGCGGCGATAGCGGCGGCCAACGGCGCTCTTCTCGTCGTAAAACACATTAAACCGCCGCTTCAGCGCGCGATAGATCTCGTGGGCCAGCTCGGGCATGCCGTCCTTCTTGACCAGCGGCAGGATCGCGGCCTTGATCGGCGCAATCCGCGGATGGAAACGCATGACCACGCGGGTTTGCATTTCGCCTTTCTCGTCGGGAGCCTGGTCCTCGTAGTACGCCTCGCACAAGAAGGCCAGCGTGGCCCGATCGGCGCCGGCCGACGGCTCGATGACGTGCGGCACGTACCGTTCCTTGGCCAGATCGTCGAAGTAGCTCAAGTCCTTGCCGCTGCCACGATGCCGCGGGGTTTTGCCGTCGGGCAACAACTCGACCGTCAGCGGATTGGTCTTGGGGTCGAGCTTCCCTTCCATGTGGCTGCGGAGGTCGAAGTCGCCGCGATGAGCGATCCCCTCCAACTCGCCGAACTCACCCGCGGGCAGGAACGGAAACGCGTACTCGATGTCGGCCGTGCCACGCGAGTAGTGACTGAGTTCGTCCTTGTCGTGCTCGCGCAGTCGCAGCTTGTCGCTGGCCAGACCCAGGTCGGTGTACCACTTCATGCGGCGATCGCGCCAGTACTGGTACCAATCGAACGAACTCTTGGGATGGCAGAAGAACTCGATTTCCATCTGCTCGAACTCGCGCGAGCGGAAGGTGAAGTTGCGCGGCGTGATCTCGTTGCGAAAGCTCTTGCCCGTCTGGGCGATGCCGAAGGGCACGCGAACGCGCGAGCTGTCGACGACGTTCTTGAAGTTGACGAAGATGCCTTGTGCGGTCTCGGGGCGGAGGAAGGCGGCGTCTTCTTCGCCACCCATCGCGCCGACGATCGTCTTGAACATCAAGTTGAACTCGCGCGGCTCGGTCAGCGTGCCGAGCGTCTTGGCGTCGGGGGCGAGGATCTGGGCAAACTTGGCCGGCGAGACCGTGGCCAGCGACACCAATTCGCTTTGCCAGACCAAGCGCTCGGCGTCCTTGGCGCGGAGGTCGAACAGCTTGAGCGCCCGCTGTTGGATGTCGGCCAGCTCTTGCCCGGCTTCGGCCGTCGTGGTGACGAATAGTTGCTGTGCGGTGGCGGCGTTGAAGTCGGGCGCGCCCCCTTTGCTGACCCAGCGGCCGCGGACCTGGTCGAAGCGATAGCGCTTCTTGGTTTCGCGGCAATCGACCATCATGTCGCAGAACAAATCAAAATGCCCCGAGACCTTCCAAACCTGCGGGTGCATGATGATCGAGCAGTCGAGGCCGACCATTTCATAGGCCTCGGGCGCGCCGGCCGGCGCGGCCAGGTCGTCGTGGCCGCTGACCATGTCGCGCCACCAGGCGTCTTTGATGTTCCGCTTCAGCTCGACCCCCAGCGGGCCGTAATCCCAAAAGCCGTTGAGGCCGCCGTAGATTTCGCTCGATTGAAACAAGAAGCCTCGCCGCTTGCAGAGCGAGACCAGTTTTTCCATGTCCATGGGAAGTCGCAGGGGCTAGGGGCTTGAGACTAGGGACGAGTATGAAGCAGACCCTTCTCCCTCCGGGAGAAGGTGGCCGAAGGCCGGATGAGGGTCTTTGCTTCTTGAGGGATGTCTCGATTGTTTTGAAGAATCGGTGAGCGAGTCACTTCGCGCGAAACGGAACCAGCTTGAGGCGGGACCCTCATCCGGCGGCTATCGCCGCCACCTTCTCCCGGGGGGAGAAGGGTTGATGGATACCGCAGCCCAACTCAAGCCGTGGGTCATGCCCAAGGCTTTTGGATTCAATCGCTGATAACGGGCCGCCGACAGTAAGACAATCGCAACAGTGTAACGGTTCGCCCGGCAGATGGTCTACCGGGCTTGCAGCATTCCGATCCAACGCTGGCAGGCACTCTCGGCAACACCAGCGCGCCTCATCGAAGGTTCGATGTCGATCGTGGCAGCTCACGTGAACCCGGGGGAAAGGAGCATCATGGCCAAATACACGGCCACGTGGAATGACAGACCGTAGCCTAGCCCACGCCATGGGTAATGGGCCAGGATGCCGCACCCCAGGCCAATCAGCGGCCCCACCAGCGGATTGATCACGGCAATCAGAATCCAAAAGCTCTCAAAGCCGGGAATAAAGAAAACATCGCGCATATCAAGACGGGGTGCGGTCGCCAAATAGATGACGAATCCGCCAACGATGACAATCAACCCACCGACTAATGACGCGCCGGCGGCAATGCAGCGCGCACGACTGTCTTGCTCACGAAACGACTTCAGCACGGGTGCCAGTAACTTGTAGATCACCCAGCCTTCAAGCGTCAGACCAACGATCCATCTCAGACCAATGAGCCCCAGATGCAACGCATCGGGCAGATCGCGCCTCTCGTACAGCACCGCCCGCCATTCACCGTTGACGGCGCGCACTTCCCCCATCGTCGACCAGTCGCCGGCACGGTAGCGATGGGCATTAGCGCGTGAAATCGAATCGAAGAAGAGACCGCACCAGAAGAGGAGCAGCGCATACATCAGGACGCGCTTGACGCGTAACCAACGGTCGTTCACAAGCCCCTCGCAAGCAATACTTCCGAACGCACGCGCGTCCCTGCTTCTTCCCCCCTGCCTCTCCCGTCTCCTTCGCTGCTCCGTGCCAACCTCCGTGTCCCCGTGCCTCTGTGGTTAGCTTCCGTCCGTGGATAGCTCCCTCAAGCCAGCCGGATCGACCAGGCCGGCACGTCGAGCGTCGGTACCTGCGAGCGGTCGAACAGATCGACGTCCGACGCGATGAAGATGTCGTCCTTGAATCCCTCCTCGATCAGGTTCCGCCCGCCGTAGCTTTCCTCGAGCGCCGGCAGCACGCCGCGCCGCTCGGCCCGGCCCCAGGCGTCCATCGCGATCCGGGTCTGATCGTTCAGCGCCGGCACGTGCGTGATCCACTGCATGAGCAACTCTTCGGCGATCGCGCCGGCCGTCAGGGCGTCGTCGAGCCCGACTTCGCCGCGCGTCCCGGCGCAAACGATGTCGACGTCGGTCTCGCCAGCCAGGGCCTTGGCCACCGCGCGGCGCGTGACCAGCGCGCCGAGCAACACCCGGCGGGCCAGCCGGCAGCGCTCCATGGCGCGCGTGCCGTTGGTGGTCGTGAAGACGACCGTCTTGTTGATCACTCGCTCGGCCGTGTACTCGGTGGGCGAGTTTCCCAGGTCGAAGCCTTCGATCCGCACGCCCAGCCGTTCACCGCCGAGCAGCACCGTGCCCGCCGGGTACTGAGCCGCGCGACGCCGGGCGTCGTCGACCTCGAGGCAAGGAATCACCTCGCGCGCCCCGGCGTTCAGAGCAAAGGCGATCGTCGTCGTGGCCCGGAGCACGTCGATTACCACGACAGCCCGATCGCGCAGCCGCTCGGGCTCGACCAACTCGGGCAGCAAGTGAACATTGAGAGTAGGCATGGTGAACATGGTAACCGTCGGCGTCGCTAATGACAAAGCCGAGAGGATTTCGCCACGGAGACACAGCGGGCACCGAGGAAGACACGGAGATGAAGGACGGAGGGGAGGGTTTTACCGCAGAGACGCAGAGGTCGCGGAGAAGACGCGGAGGGAGAAGGGTATCGGGGGGACGGAAGAACAAGCGTTCCTGTCGTTCATTCGTTACTAGCGCTTAGACACTCATCATTCATCACTCCGCACTCATCATTTCTTTCTCCGTGTCCTCTGTGCCTCTGTGGTGCAATCTTCTCTCTGTAAATCCCTCCCCTCTCCGCGCCCTCTGCGTCTCTGCGGTAAAACATGTCCCCCGTTCGTCCCTCTCTTCTCTCCGTGTCTTCCTCAGTGCCCTCCGTGCCTCCGTGGCTAATCCCCCGAAGTGCTAGCAGCCGTGCGGAAAGCTTTAACGCTTGAATAGACTTGAGGGGCGGCGCGGCGGCTCGACCTGGCGGACTATGCCGTGCCTGCGCTTGATGCTGGAGCCGATGGCGCAATCGGGACGATCGTTAAGAGTGGACAACTCCGCGCCCACCGGCCCACGGTTCGACTGGGCGCGCGAGTCGCTGAATCGCTCCGCGCACCGGGAACTCGATGTTCGAACCGCTGGCCGCACCCACCACCGACGGTACGTTGACTTGCCGCGCGCTCGCGCGCTGGCCGAGTTGGCTCGCGCCATTGGTGTGCGCCGCGGCTCTGGTCGGTTGCAGCGACAGCGGCCCCTCGCGCGACGCCTACCAGGGCGCGGCGTACTTCGCGCCGCCGCAATCGTTTCAGCCGATGACTGGCGCTTATTCGATCGAGCAGGCCGGCCAGCCCTACGACCCGTTGTGCCGGACGGAAGCGCCGCGCTGGTCTCCGTTCGAGCCCAGCCCGACGCCGACCCGCGTGCGCATGTCGCCTCTTGCGGCAGCGCACGACGCAACCGCCGATGACGAGCCCACCGACGAGCGGGCCGACGAATCACGCGAGACCGACGATTCTTCATTCGCGGCCGAACCACGCAGCACGCCGGCGAAATACGCCCATTCGCGCCGCGTCGCTCGACAGGACCAGTTCAGCGACGAGCGCGCCAGCGCCACCGACCCAGCCACCGAGCGTTGGATCGTGCCGGCCCATGGCGAGCCCTTCGCGGCCACCAACGTCCTGCGCGGAAGCGCCACGTTGGCCGCCGTGAACCAGGCGGGCGTGCATTACCGCCGGGCGTTCGAGCTGGCCAACCGGGGCGCGGCCTTTGCCGCGCGGGCTGAACTGCTGGCCGGGCTGCGGGCGCTGGCCGAAGGCTTCGACGCCGACAGCGGCCGCTCGACCCACAGTGACCTGCTGGCCGTCGGGCTGCGGGCCCTGGAAGAGGCGGACGATTTCTCGCCTCGCTCGGGCCCCTGGCCCACCGAGGCCGACGTGGCCCGAGCCATGCGCAGCCATCGCACGCCGATCGTGCCGAGCGACGATCGCGAGCCGAACGCATCGACCATGCAGCAGGCGTACCTGGCCTTTGCCGCGCAGCGCTTGTCGGCGGCCGTTGAACGTGAAACCGTCGGAGCCCAGTTGTTGCATGGGCTGGGTAAGACCTATGGCTTGCTGGCCGCGCAGCCTTCGCGGATCAATCGGGGCGCGACCGGCAAGGCGATCGCCTTTCATCACGCCACGCTGCTGGCCGCGCCGCGGCATCACCTGGCGGCGAACGATCTGGCGGTGCTGTTGGCTCAGGAGGGACGCTGGAGTGACGCGGCTGGCTGGCTGACCTATAGCCTGTCGCTGCAACCCAGCGCCGCGGCCTGGCACAATCTGGCCGTCGCGCAAGCCAACTTGGGCCAGCAACGAGCCGCCGAACATGCGGAGCGATCGGCGCTGGTTGCCGCCGGTGGTTCGCGCGCCGTGAACGATCCGGCCCTGGCCCCGTGGTTGAATGTCCGCTGGATGCAGCCCGGCGATTTTGCCGGAACCAGCGCGCCGGCCACCGACCCGCGAACCGTGACGACGCCGGCGGTGTCGAACGCCGCCGCGCTGTCGGTTGAAAACGGCCGCAACGCCCGGCCCGAGCTGCGCGAAGCTCGCCGTTCTACTTGGAATAACTAGCGTGTTCGGATGAAAAGTATGCCATCAACCTACCAAGCCGGCGGCTCTGCCGCCCTGGTTCGGCGGCGGAGCCGCCGGCTTGGCAATCGGGCATGCGCCGTGCAGAGCAAACTATGACGATGAAGCTGTTGAACACCAAGTCGCGCTGGTTGCTGTGGACGCTCTCCTGCTTTGCGCTGGGGGGGCTCGTGACGCTGGGCTTGCCAGCGGACGAAGCGCCGATGGTCGAACCCGCGGAGGTTGTCAGCGCGACGACGTCGGCGACCGAACCAACCGACGACGTGCGACAATCATTGGCCGACGCGGGCATTGTCTTGTGCCAGCATTTGTCGCCGGCTGCGCCGTATCCGATTCGGGCTATCGACACGACGACGGCCGCGCCGCAGCCAGCCGGTTGGGGACTGTCTCAACCATTCGACTGGCAACCGTACGCGCAAGGCGAATACGTCGGCCACGCCCGCAGCCCGCATGTCTGTGAATATCGCTTGCGGGCCGATGACTTGCTCGAATGCGTGTTCCGCGTGACCCGCGACGAGCAGTCGCAGCCCTATCGCTTGAACGTGGGTGATGAGATCAAGGTCGAGTCGCTGACCGATCCGACGTTGAACCGCGAGAACCTGATCGTTCAGCCCGACGGCACGATCACATTGCCGCTGGTGGGGCAAGTGAAGGCCACACGGCTGACGGTCACCGAATTGCGCGAGGTGATCGACGACGCCTACCAGCACTATTACAAGAGCCCGTCGATCACGGTCACCCCGCTCAAGGTGAATACCAAGCTCGAAGATCTGCGCGCCACGGTCGACAAGCGGCAAGGCTTCGGCGGCCAGTCGCGCGAAGCCCGGGTCACGCCCGAGGGGACCATCGCCCTGCCGGCCGTGGGGAATGTGCCAGCCCAGGGATTGACGCTGGGCGAGTTGAAGCGCGAGCTCGACGAACGGTACGCCGTCGAGGTCGAGGGGCTCGAGGTGACGCCGGTGCTGCTGCAACGCGCGCCCCGCTATGTGTATGTCTTGGGCGAGGTGCGGACGCCGGGGCGGTACACCCTGGAAGGGCCGACGACCGTCATGCAGTCGATCAGCATGGCCGGCGGTTGGAACGTCGGCGGCAACTTGCGGCAAGTGATCATCTTTCGCCGTGGCGACGATTGGCGGCTGCTGGCCACGATGCTCGACATTCGCGGCGCGGTTTATGCCCGGACGCCTTGCCCGGCCGATGAGGTCTGGATCAACGACTCGGACATCGTGGTGGTGCCGAAGTCGCCGTTGTTGGTGTTCGACGACTGGGCGCAAATTATTTTCCAGCACGGCATCTACCGCGTATTTCCGTTCACCACGAGCATGAACTTCGGGTTCTACAACACGCTGCCCGGCGCGGCCGCCGTGACGGCCGGTTCCTAGGCGCGAGTGGCGTGTGGTGTCGTTTCGACGGGAGCCGATGGGCGCCTTGGGGTAGCACCGGTTGCTTGCAACCGGTGTGGCGCAGCCACAAGAGGCATCGTGTCATTCGAGCCAACTGATCGGCACACCCACGGTACGTTGCTGTTCGTACCAGCGCGCCGAACTCCACGGCCAGTCGACGGTTCGCTCGACGAGTCCCGCGCGAACCGGATTCATGTGCATATATTCCAGCTTCTCGCGCAGCTTGGCCTCCTGCTCGATTTCGAACGAATGATACTTCGCTTGCCAGAAACGATCTCCTTCGCCGAACTCTCGACAGTATTCCGGTGCGTGCTCTCGATACCACTCGCGAATCTTGAAACTCGACATTCGTTTCCAACCGTGCATGAACTGTGTGAGGGGCCGAGAGTTTGAGATTCTCACGATGGCATGCACATGATCCGGCATAATCACGAAGCCGGCGCATTGAGCGCTGAACGCGGTGAGTTGGTGATTGAGGATGCCGAGGACAAATCGCTTGGGAACGTCGTGATCGAGAAGTCGTCTCCGGCGGTAGACGGTAAACGTCAAGAAGTGCGCGTAGTGCGGACTGTCGATGATGCGGCGCTGGTTTCGATTCGTATCAGGTTCACGATTCATGCCGTGACCACTGCCTCTTGTCGCTGGCGCGATACCGGTTGCAAGCAACCGGTGCTACCCAATAAGGGTCGCGCCTCAGGCTGAGTTGGTACTCCAATGGTTTGTGGACCCTCATCCGGCCTTCGGCCACCTTCTCCCCGAGGGAGAAGGGTCGAGGCGCGCTCTATCCCATCGTCTCAACGGCCGGCGAGTTGCGTGCGCCAGACGTTCGACAAGTAGCGGCAGCCGTGGGCCAGGCCACCCAAGAGAAAGACGTGGGCCGCGCACCAGGCCCCGGCCCAGCGCCGCACGGCGAACAGATCGAGCGGCATCGACGCGCCGCGGTAGCCGATGAACAGCCCCACGCCGACGGCATAGAGAATGGCGCTGACCACGCACAATAGCGCCGCCACGCGCAGCGCGCGCCAGTGCTGTAGCGTGACCAGCCAGGTGCCGCAAAAGACCTGGGCCACGCTGAGGGCCATCGTGTATTGCGCCCAGGTGGGAATCAGCTCGCCGCGCGATTCGAACAAGGCCAGCACCACCCCCACGATGCCGACCACCGCCAGCCCGCCGGCCAGCCAGTACAAGATCATCAACAAGTCGGCCGAGGGACGCATCGCGGTTGCTACTGCCAGGGACGGCACCGGCTGGAACCAGCGATCGCGACTCACGGGGGGCGAGGGCGGGGGCTCGTGCCTCGGCGGGGCATGGTCGACATAGATCGCCGGCCGCCGCATGCCGCCACTCGACGACTTTCGCCGCGTGCCAATCGACGCATACTCCGCTTCCAACGCCGCGGTTCGATCGGGCTTCTCCGGCTCGGGGCCCACGCCGTAAGTGTCGTATGGCGTGAACTCCTGGCCGGGAATGCGCGGTGTCGCTTCCCCAACGGAGGCCGCGGGGCGCTCGAACGCCTCGTACACACTGCTGCCGTGCGGTTGCTTCGGCGGTTGCGGAGCGCTCGCCTCCGGCGGCGTGGCAGGTGGCGATGGCGCGCTCTGGGCTGGCAACTCTCCCGCGTCGTCGAAACTCGGCGGCAGGCCGTCATCGACCGGCAGTCGCCGCGCGGATGTCGGTGACCGGGCCGGAGCGGTCGGCACCGGCGGTGTGGCGGCTTCCTCGGCCATGGCCGACGCGGCCAGGTCTTCGATCGACGGCGGGGCGGCGCTCGGCGCGGGCGGACGAGTCGCCGGGCGGGGTGGTGCGTCGGCATCGGCGTCCGGCGGCGGCGCTTGGCCAGCGGTGGACGCCCCGGCCCCCAGCCCCAACTCCTCGGCCACGGCGTCGGCAAACCGCTCTTGCTTGGCCGTGGCTGGCGGGTCGGCCATCGTCTTGTAAGTGACCTTCACTGGCTGGCCAGCGGTCGATTTCTTGCGCTGCGCCAGAGGATCGGGCACCGGCACGTAGAGCTTCTGGTGACAGAGGGGGCAGCGCCCTTTCTTACCCGCCCGAGCGCGAGGAACGATCAGTCGATGTCCCAGCGGGCAGAAGAAGCGAATGGGCATGGCAGAAGCGCGGCAAGTACGACAGGAACTTCCCCAAGGGGCAAGGCCCTCAGGCTTGTTTCAGACGACATCATCTATCGTAACGTCGCCGGTCGGCTCGACGGTAACGAAATCCCGCCTACGATCGCCAGGCTTCGCGCAAGAACCGCAGGAAGTTGCCGTGCATGACCGCCGCCACGTCCTCGGGCGAGTAACCCCGGCGGGCCAGCATGTCGGGTATCCGCGCCAGATCGGCGATCGAATCCATGTCCTGGGGGCATTGCTCGCGGCCAAAGCCGCCGTCCAGGTCCGAGCCAATGCCAATGTGCCGCGCATTGCCCGCCAGTTGGCAGATATGGTCCATGTGGTCGACGATCCGTTCGATCTTCAAACCCGACTGCTCGGGACGCGTTTTGCCGATCGTCCAGTCGGGGGTCATCATCCAGGCGTCAAAGACCGCGCCAAACACGCAGCCGCGCCCGATCAGCTCTTTTAACTGCTCGTCGCTGAATTGCCGATTGCCCGGCACCAGCGCGCGACAGTTCTGGTGGCTGGCCCAGACCGGGCCGTCCCAGACCTTGATCGCTTCCCAGAAGCTGTCATCGCACAAGTGAGTGGCGTCGAGAATAATGTTCAGCTCGCGCATCACGTCGAGCAGTTCCTTGCCGCGCGGACCAAGCCCGCCGGTGGCATGGGTTCCCTGGGCATAACGGCCGGGGCCATAGTGAGCCGGGCCGACGGCGCGCAAACCCTGGGCGTGGGCCCGCTCCAAGTGGCGCGGCGTCAGGATCGAGTCGGCCCCTTCCAGGCTGAGAATGTAGCCAATCGGGGCATCGGCGGGCGGGTCGTTACTCCACAGCTCGACCATCCGGTCGAGGCCGCGCCGATCGACAATCGGGAACATCTGGCCGGCTTCTTCCATGGCCCGGTACCAGGCCAACTGCCCTTGGGTTTGCGACCAGGCGATCTCGGGACTGTTCCAGCCCAGCAGCTTGCCGCCGGGGGGCACATAGCGGGCAATTTGCGTGGCCACGCAGATGCCAATCTGGCCGCGGCGCATCTCGCCCAACGAAACCACGCCGGCGCCCCGGTCGGGCTTGTCCTTGAGCGACGCTTCGCGGGCGCGAATGTCGGCCAGCGGTTGTGTAAGGTCACGGTTCCATTCCAGGGCGTTCATGCTCAGGTCAAGGTGGGCGTCGAAGGTCAGCATAAGAAGTTGCTTGTGGCTAGTTGCTGGTTGCTAGAAGGGGGAAAGAGGGGCTAGGGCTAGGGCTAGGGAGGATGTTAGCGATTGGTTTGTGTTCGCGCTATTTTGAAACCTTCTTTTCAATTCTCAGTCTCTTCTCCGTGCAGACCTCCGCGTCTCCGTGCCTCCGTGGCTAACCTGCCGACGCTTCTGAGAATGCCGATCATAACGGCTGGCCAGTCGGTCGCAAAATCGACATTTTTCCGCGCCTCTTTTGACCTGGCGTCTATAATTCCTAGGCGTTGGTTCTCTGCAAGTTTGCGGCACTCCCTTTCCGGTCTGCCTGGCGGTCGTTACGACGGCCCAGCCGCCCGGGAGCCGAGCGCTCGCCGAAACGCAAACTTCCCCCGAACCAACGGCCAGCTCTCGCACGTGCTTTCGAGTTGTTGGTAATTAGGGGAAACGATCATGCGGCGCATTCTGCTGGTGGTGGCGATCAGCCTGTTGGCCTCGACGGCCTCGGCCCAAAAATGGGCCAAGGAAATGTTTGAAGCCACTTCGCACGACTTTGGCACGGTGGCGGCGAACTCGAAAACCGAGTTCCGCTTCACCTTCAACAATCCTTACCGCGACCCGATTCACATCACGGGCGTGCGGACCAGTTGCGGCTGTACCACGCCAACCGTGGTGAAGAACGACGTCAAGTTCGATGAACAGGGTGAGATTCTCGCCCACTTCAACACCGACCGCTTCACCGGCAAGCGCGGCGCCACATTGACCGTGACGATCGACAAGCCGCAATACGCCGAGGTGCAACTGCGAATCGACGGCGTCATCCGCACCGACATCTCGATCAACCCAGGCGTGGTTAACTTTGGCAGCGTCGATCGGGGCGCGTTGGTCGAGCGAACCGTGACGGTCGATTACCACGGCTCGTCGGCCTGGAAGATCAACGAAGTCAGGGTCAACAGCCCGTACCTCGACGCCAAGCTGGTCGAAGGGGACAAGAAATCTCGCCAGAGCCAACTGCAGGTCTCGCTCAAGCCGGACGCTCCGGTCGGCTATCTGCGTGACGAAATCACGTTGCTGACCAGCGACCCCGGCACGCCGCAGATCGGTCTGATGGTCGAAGGGCGCGTGGTGGCCGAGTTGACCGCGAACCCGGCGAACCTGATCCTGGGGGCCGTGCCGATGGGCCAGAAGGTGACCAAGCAGTTCGTCCTGCAAGCCAAGAAGCCGTTCAAGATCACCAAGATCGCCTGCGACGACCCGTCGCTACAGACCACGGTCTCGGACGAAGCCAAGACCTGGCAGATGGTGGCCATCACGTTCGTGGCCAACGAAGCCGGGCAGATCGACCGCAAGCTCCACGTCGAGACCGACCTGGGCCAGGGGGCGTCGATCGACGTGCCGGTTCACGTCGAAGTGGTCGGCCTGGCCAAGAAATAGGACTCGCTCAAAATACCCTGCCTCGCGGCGGATGATCGCTTTAGTTGTCGTCACGACACGAAGCCCCCGGTGACAACGCCGGGGGCTTATTTTTTGCGCGCGGTAGGTACACTGGAACCTATGGCACTCCAAGCCGCTCGAAACTTACGCCTCGCCCCGACTCAGACCCGTAGGTCAGGCCTTGGCCTGACACGATTGTGGCTGGCGACCTCAATTCATTGCACAGCAATGTCAGGCCAAGGCCTGACCTACGGCTGGTTGCTGCTCGTTACGCTTGTCATGGGCTTTGCCACGGCCGACCTGCGGGCCTCGCCGCCGGCGGCCACTAGCGCCCGGCTGATCGGCCCCATCGACGAAAACCAAGTGTCCGCCGCCGGCATCCGCCGCGTGGTGAAGGGCCGGCTCACGCTCTATACCGATCTGCCGCCGAGTGGCGAACTCGACGAGCTGCACGCCCTGATCGATCGGGCCTACGACGCCTGGTGCGCTTACTTTCAGGTTCCGGCCCAGCCCGAGGCCGACTGGCACATGCGGGCGTTCCTGATGAGCGATCGGGCGCGCTTTCGCCGCGCCGGCGTGTTGCCCCCCGAATCGGTCGTCTTTCGCCACGGGTATGCCTGGGGGACGACCGTTTGGCTCGACGAACAACCGTCGGAGTACTATCGGCGACACCTGCTGCTGCACGAGGGGACGCACGCCTTCATGCTCTCGCGGCTCAAGAGTTGCGGCCCGCCGTGGCTGGCCGAAGGGATGGCCGAGCTGCTGGCTACGCACCGTTGGGAAAATGGCCGGCTGGTGCTGGGTATCATGCCCCGTTCGCGTGACGAGACGCCGCAGCTTGGTCGGATCAAGCAAGTGCGCGACGAGACCGCGGCCGGTCGCCGCCCGACTTTGGAACAAGTGATGAACTACGACATCCGCGCGCCGTGGGACAACGACCGGTACGCCTGGTCGTGGGCGTTTTGCGCGCTGCTGGAGGGGATGCCGCGCTATCGGGCCACGCTTCATTCGTTGTTCCCTCGGCTCGAAGCCAAAGACGTCGATGGGCTGTTCCGCGCCGAGCTGAAAAGCGGCTGGTCCGAGTTGCACGACGACTGGGCCGAGTTCACCTCGCAAATCGAACACGGCTACGACATCGAGCGCGCGGCCATTCAATTCGCACCGGGCGCGCCATTGCCGCGCGAGGGGAAGACCGTCGAGATGACGAGCGACCGGGGCTGGCAAAGCGCGCGAATCACGCTGCAATCGGGGCAGCGCTACCGGCTGGAAGCGGCGGGGCAGTTCACGATTGTCGGCGGCGCCACGCCGTGGACCAGCGAGGCGAATGGCGTGTCGATTCGCTATCATGCCGGACAGCTGCTCGGCAAGTTGCTGGCGGTAGTTCGTCCGGACGAGCCAGCCGCCGAGCGCGCCAGCCCGTTCAGCGCGCCCCTGCCGCTCGGGTCGCATGGAACGCTCAGCCCGACAGTGACGGGAACATTGTACCTGAAGCTGAACGACGCCCCGTCCGAGCGCGCCGACAACCGGGGCAGCATCCGCGTGCGAGTGATCGAAGCGAACTGACGCCTTGAGGTTTCATCCTAGCGCATTTTTTCACCGCAAAGACGCAAAGGGCGCAAAGGAAATACCAGGGAAATTAAACGCAGAGAGCGCGGAGCATCGCAGGGAATCCAAGTTCGCTCTATACCGCTCCGCGATCCTCTGCGCTCTCTGCGATTCAAATAGTCTGCTTTGCGCCCTTTGCGTCTTTGCGGTTCAAATCTTTTGAGTGCGACGGAGCTATCCATGCTTAAAATTGTCACCCTCAACGACGCCACGCTCGCCTACTACGACGCCGGCCAGGGACCGCCGATGCTGTTCCTGCACGGCTTCCCGTTGGATCACACGATGTGGCGCGGGCAGCTCGACGCCTTGGCCGACAAGTTTCGCGTCATCGCACCCGACCTGCGCGGCTTTGGCCGCAGCAGCGTCACGCCGGGCACGGTCACGATGGCCCAGCACGCCGCCGATTGCTCGGCGCTGCTGTTCGCCTTGGGAATCGGCAATGCCGCTGTCTGTGCATTGTCGATGGGTGGCTATGTCGCCTGGCAATTACTCAGGCAACGACGATGGCGCGTCGAGCGGCTGATCCTCTGCGACACTCGCGCCGTCGCCGACACGCCCGAGGGGGCCGCGGGGCGTCACAAGATGGCCGATCAGGTGCTGCGCGAAGGTTCGCGCGTGGCGGCGATGTTGATGTTGCCCAAGTTATTCGCCGAGCGAACCGCGCGCGACCAACCGGCCGTGATCGACCAGACGCGCGAAACGATGCTGGCGAATCAGCCCGAGGGGATTGCCGCGTCGCAGCGGGGCATGGCCGAGCGCGAGGACGCGCGCCCGCTGCTGGCAACGATCAATAAGCCGACGCTGTTGATCGTGGGGCAAGAAGATCAGATCTCGACGGTCGAGGAAATGACCGGCATGGCCGCGGCCATTCCGGGGGCCGAACTGTTCGTCGTGCCGGGAGCCGGGCACATGGCGCCCCTGGAAGCCCCAGCCGCGGTGAACGCAAAGATTCGCGCGTTCATGACGTCTTAACCCTTCTCCCCGGGGGAGAAGAGCTCAAGCAATCTCGCGCGCGATGGATGTCCAATAGCGCTCAATACGGCGCTTTGATCGGCGTGAACGTCAGGTCGCGGAAATCGGCAAGTTCGCGTTGTATGCCTAGCCCCGCTTGGGTGACTGTCGCAGCGAACAGTCTTCCGTCAGCGGCCCAGACGACTCGCTCTTTGTCCCGTTCCGCCCATTCCCACCGCGGACATGGTAGTACGGCATTCGTTGCCGCATTCACCACCTCGTGCTCGTCCCAGTAGCAGCCCCTGCCCGGTGCGCGGTGATGCTGAGCGTGAGCCAGCTTCCGCAGCATCCAGCCGTGTGGCAACTTCTTCTCGAAGCGGTGGATTTGGTCGCCCCCGTCACGAAGGCGAATCTCCTCGGTCTGCGTCCAGCCGTCACGGAGCAACCGAGGATAGTAAACGCCCAAACATTCCGCCCCGTATCTGCCGGCAGGAAAATAGTTCGCGTCACGCAGCACTTCAGGGGAATCATGGAGCGTGGTGTATCCCTGTCCATTCAGCCAATAGGTTCTCGGCGCTATCCACAGCCCGCCGCCTTGCCAGCAATCACCCTTGGGGAACATGGCGATGGCCTTGAGATACGGCGCGCGTGAGATGGCGCTCCAAGAGCCGCGCGATTCGCTGTGCCACTTGCCGTTCATGGCGAAATAAAGCAGGTACTTTCCGTCGGCAGACAGATCGCATCGACGCTCGAAGATCTTTCCCTTCAGCCACTGACCAAGCTGAAACTCATCGGTCGTGCGATTCCAACCGATGGTCGCGACACATTTCGACGGTCCGCGCCGAATGACCAGTCCGACGTCAGCGTCGCTGGCCAAAAGGACATGAATCCGCGGCGGGAAGCTTGGCATGGGGCGTATTCACAAAGCTAGTTTGATTTGCTTGGCGGCTTTCTTTGCGCGGGGCCAAACGAGATTGACGCGGGACCCTCATCCGGCCTTCGGCCACCTTCTCCCCGGGGGAGAAGGGTTTGTGCAGCGTCGCGCGTGATGGATGCGCTCTCTCGCCCCGGTTCGTGATTTCATTCATGCGTGACGAAAACCAGCACGCTGCTCACAACGTGCCCAGTGCCGTTGCGCACAACGAGTTAGCGCGCGGGGCGCTTTATGGGTTCCCTATCCCCATCGATTAGGCCATAATCTGCCCTATCGGCGCCCGCAACGCACGCCAGCGCGTTGAACTTTTCTTCTTCCTTATCTTAACTATTCGCGCCGTCGCCCCACACCGAGGGAGCGTTATCGCCTATGCACGACGTCTCGCTGGCGCTGGTTTGGCATCAACACCAGCCCTATTACCCCGACGACATTGGCCACGAAAACCCCATGCCCTGGGTGCGCCTGCACGCCACCAAGGACTACTGGGGCATGGCCATGCAGTTGAAGGAAGTCCCCGAGTTTCACGCCACGATCAACCTGGTTCCCAGCTTGCTGGTCCAGTTGCTCGGCTATCTGAAGCACGGGCACGAAGACGAACACCTACGGGTCAGCCGGCTGCCGGCCGACGGGCTGGCCGAGAACGATCTGCACTTCCTGCTCGATAACTTCTTCATGGTCCACCCGGACCACATGATCCGCCCCTACCCGCGGTACAACGAGCTGTACCAGATGCGCGGTATTGGCGTCGATCCGGCCCACCGGGCGGCCAAGCGGTTCACCAAGCGCGACGTGCTGGACCTGCAATGCTGGTCGAACCTGACCTGGATTCACCCGATTGCGTTTGAAATCGACCCCGATCTGGCCGAGTTTCGCGCCCGCGGCAAGCACTACACCGAAGCCGACAAGCAATGGCTCTTGAAGAAGCAGATGGAGCTGATGGCCCAGGTCATCCCGCTGCATCGCGAGCTGGCCGAGCGCGGACAGGTCGAGCTGACAACCACGCCGTTCTATCACCCGATCTCGCCATTGTTGCTGGATAAGCGTTTGGCGCGACAGGCGATGCCCCACGTCCAGTTGCCCAAGCACCTGGACGGCTATCCGGCCGATCTGGAGTTCCACCTGCAAGAGGCCGTCAAGTTCCACGAGGAGTTGTTCGGCATCAAGCCGCGCGGCATGTGGCCCAGCGAAGGCTCAGTCTGTCAGGCGATGATCCCGGCCGTGGCCTCGGCGGGCATCGAATGGATCGCGACTGACGAAGAGATTCTCAGTTGCTCGACCGACGGCTGGGTCTCGCGCGATGGCCAGGGCTTCCTGCGCCATCCCGAAATGTTGTACCGTCCGTGGCGCGCCGAGGAGCGCGGTCACGACGTGCAAATGGTCTTTCGTGATCACGCCATGAGCGACCAAATTGGCTTCCACTACCAGCGCTACCAGCCGCAGCACGCCGTGGATGACTTTATCGGCAAGCTCGAGGCGATCGGCCGCGCCACCACCGCCAACGCCGGCCAGCGGCCGTCGCTGGTCAGCATCATTCTCGACGGCGAAAACTGCTGGGAGTATTACTCGGACGGCGGGCGCGAATTCCTGCGCAGCTTGTACCAGCGCGTGGCGTCGCACCCGCGCATCAAGTCGACCCGCGTGGGGGATTACGTCCGCAAACACCCGGCCACCGATCGCATTGGCAACTTGTTCGCCGGTAGCTGGATTTCGCACAATTTCGGCATCTGGATCGGGCATCCCGAGTGCAACCAGGCCTGGGACTATGTGTCCGAGACGCGCCAGGCGCTGACCACCGCCCAGCGCAAGAAGTCGGCTCCGCCCGAGCAGCTTGAGAAGGCATGGCGCGAGCTGTACATCGCCGAGGGGAGCGATTGGTTCTGGTGGTTCGGCGACAGTCATTCGAGCGCGCAAGACGCCGTGTTCGACCGGCTGTTCCGCAAGCACCTGCAAAACGTCTACCAATTGATCGGCCAGGAATGTCCGCCCGAGTTGATGCGCCCGATCAGCCAGTCGCACCAGCACGCCCAGCCCTATACCCAGCCGACGAGTCTGCTGAACGTGAAGCTCGACGGACGGCGGACCTACTTCGAGTGGATCAACGCCGGTCAGTTCATCGCCGGCGGTTCGCGGGGGTCGATGAGCATGGTGCAAGAAGGGCGTGTGGCGGGCATCTGGTTCGGGTTCGACGAAACTCACCTGTTCCTGCGGATCGACACGCGCAACGGGCCGGCGCGCGAACGATTGGCCGAGGTCGACGCCCTGCGGATCAGCTTTGTTCGCCCCGAGTCGATTGAAATCGTTGTCGAACAGCCCTGCCAGCCGGAACCGCGAATGCGACTGTTCCGCAAGGGAACGGCCGCCGGTGACGGCGGGGCCCGGGCGGCCTGTGATCAAATCTTGGAAATCAGCGTTCCCTTGCGGGCGCTGCGGGCGACGACCGACGAACCGATTCACCTGCGTTTGGACCTAGAGCAGAAAGAATCGTCGGTCGAGCGCGTCCCGGCCGAAGGAGCCATCGAGACAGTGGTTCCCTCGCCGGAGTTTGAATTAATGATGTGGCAAGCGTGAACAAGGAGAAACGATCAACGAGAAACGATGAACGATAAACGGCGAGGCAAAATGGCTGCGGCTAGATTTGCCAAGTCCTCCGTTTCTCGTTTCCACTTCATCGTTTCTCGTTTCCCCTATGCCTGACCTGCGTAAAGATCCGATTGTCGGTCGCTGGGTAATCGTGGCCAAAAGCCGAGCGCGGCGACCGCACGATTTCAACAGCACGCCCGCGCTGCGCGCGAACAGCTTCTGTCCGTTCTGCGAGGGGAGCGAGGACCAGACGCCGGGCGAAGTCCTCTCGTACCGGAACAACGGCGCGCCGGCCAACAAACCCGGCTGGCGCGTCCGCGTGGTGCCCAACAAGTTCCCCGCCTTGGAAATCGAAGGGGATCTGCAAAAGCGCGGCGACGGCATTTACGACATGATGCGCGGCGTCGGCGCCCACGAAGTGATCGTCGAGTCGCCGAATCACCTGCTGAGCATCTCGGACCTGCCGGACGATCACCTGGCCGAGGTGTTCCGCGCTTATCGGGATCGGCTGCTCGACTTGAAGCGCGACCCGCGCTTGGTCTATGGCATGATCTTCAAGAACGCCGGCGAGCAAGCGGGCGCGTCGCTGGAACATTCGCACAGCCAACTGATCGTTACCCCCATCGTGCCGATCAGCGTGGCCGAAGAGATGACCGGCTCGGCCGAGTTCTTCCGGTTCCGCGGACGGTGCGTGTTCTGCGACATGATCCAACAAGAGCTCAGCCAAGAGAAGCGGATCGTCCTCGACCTGCCGGGCTTTGTGGCGTTCTGTCCCTTTGCCAGTCGCTTTCCGTTCGAGGTTTGGGTGCTGCCCAAGGCGCACAACAGCCATTACGAGAACCTGTCCCATCACGGCTCCGAGGAGCTGGCCCGAGTGATGAAGCAGGTGATGCGCAAGATCGAAGGGGCGCTCGACCGGCCGGCGTATAACTACATCGTGCATACCGCGCCGTTCGACACCGGCGAGTTGGGCCATTACCACTGGCACATCGAGATCATCCCGCGCCTGACCAAGACGGCGGGCTTTGAATGGGGGACCGGTTTTTACATTAATCCGGTTCCTCCGGAGGAGGCGGCGGCCTTCTTGCGAGAAACCGACACCGATTTGCCAGTTTCGATTGCGGCACCCGCAAAAGATCTGCCGAAAAAGACTGCCAAGTAAGCTGCGTAAGCTGTGCGGGCTGGCGAGCCGGCCGGCTGCCGACGGCTCGGTTTTGGGTCAGTTTGATGAATCGGGGTGGCGGGGTCAGAACGAAGTGATGGCCCCGAACCGTCACCACGGGGCCATCGCTGCGCTCTGACCCCGCCACCCAACGTCATAGATGCAAACTGACCCACTTCCGATGATCCAATATCGCGACGACCACGAATCGGGCAGCTCCCGGCAGCTAGCAATGCTGCCAACCGATTTGTAAGTCAAAGCGGGATAGGCAACATCGGCACCCTTGGCCTAGTATCTGGCTGAACCGTCGCGTCCTGACATCTGGCGCGGCTTACGAAGGCACCCGGGGGATGAAACCCCTGGGCTTGGCATTTCCCCGACTCTCCACGCAGCTAAATCCCCACCTATGTCACAGCCGTTGCGCCTGGCTCTCGTTTTTCACAACCATCAGCCGATTGGCAACTTTGAAGGGATCATCGAGCAGGCCTACCAGGACAGCTACCTGCCGTTTCTCGAGGTCTTCAGCGAATACAAGACCCTGCGCATCGGGCTGCACACCAGCGGCTCGCTGATGGATTGGCTGGCCGAGCGCCATCCCGAGTACCTCGACCGCTTGGCCGAGTTGGTGGCCGAAGGGCGCGTCGAGATCATCGGCGGCGCGTACTATGAACCGATCCTGCCCATGCTGCCGCGGCGCGATCGCGTCGGGCAAATCCGTCGCTACACCGACTGGCTCGAACAGCGCTTCCCGGGCAAGGTCCGCGGCATTTGGATTCCCGAGCGCGTCTGGGAACAGAGCCTGACGTGCGACCTGGCCGCCGCGGGCATTCAGTACACGATCCTGGACGACTTTCACTTCAAGTGCGCCGGCCTCAAAGCCGAAGAGCTGCACGGCTACTACGTGACCGAGGACGACGGCCAGTTGATGGGCGTGTTCCCCGGCAGCGAGCGGCTGCGATACCTCATTCCCTTTGCCGCGCCGCAAGAGACGATCGATTACCTGGGGCAGATCGCGCACGATCACCCGGGCAGCGTGGTCGTGTTTGGCGACGACGGCGAGAAGTTCGGCACCTGGCCGGGGACCAAGGCCCACGTCTACGAGCGCGGCTGGCTGCGTCAATTCTTCGACAAGCTGGTCGCCAACCAGTCGTGGATCAAGGTCACCACCTTGTCCGAATCGATCGACAGCGTGCCGCCGACCGGCAAGATCTATCTGCCCGACAGCAGTTACCGCGAGATGACCGAGTGGGTGCTGCCTCCCGAGCAACTGGTCAAGTACGAGCACGCCCGGCACGAGTTGGAACACGATGCGCTCGGCTCGCAGGCCGTGGCCTTTATGCGCGGCGGCTTCTGGCGGAACTTCAAAGTGAAGTACCCTGAAACCGACGAAATGTACACGCGCATGCTGATGATCAGCCAGCGGCTGCAACAAGCCGTCGAGGCGGGTCACGACCGCGAATTGACCGACATGGCCCGGGCCGAACTGTACCGCGGCCAGTGCAATTGCAGCTATTGGCACGGGGCGTTTGGCGGTTGTTACTTGCCCCACTTGCGCAACGCGGTCTATCGCTGCTTGATTTCGGCCGACAACCTGCTCGATCGCGCCGCCGAGCGGAGCGAGCCGTTTGTCGATGCCGTGGTGGCCGACTTCAATTTGGACGCGCGGCAGGAAGTTTACCTGACCAACGACAAGCTCGCGCTGCTGCTGACGCCGCACCACGGCGGCATGCTGTACGAGCTGGATGTGCGCTCGATCTGCTTGAACCTGCTGGCGACGATCGCCCGGCGGCCCGAGGCCTATCACCGCAAGGTGCTGGGGGGCGCCAAGCAAGCGAACGGCGACGTGGCCAGCATCCACGACATGGTCGTGTTCAAGCAGCCCGACTTGGATCAGCGGTTGCAGTACGACGACTATCTGCGCAAGAGCCTGGTCGATCACTTCTGGACCAACGACTTGTCGCTGGGCGAGTTCGTGGCCGGCCGCGCGCAGGAACTAGGGGACTTTGTCCACGGCACCTACGAGGCCCGCGTCCGCCGCAACCCCGATCGGTTGCAGGTCGTGCTCAGTCGCCAGGGGAACGTGGCCGGCACGCCGGTGCGAATCAACAAAGGCGTCACGCTCGACTCGGGCAGCTCGACCATCGAGATCGCCTATGTGCTCGAAGGTTTGCCGCCGGGACACCAGTGCCACTTCGGCGTCGAGTTCAACTTCAGCAGCATGCCCTCGGGCGCCGACGATCGCTACTTCCACGACGGCCGGCACCAGCGGCTGGGACAACTGGGCAAGCAACTCGATCTGTCGGGTGTCACGACGTTGAACCTGGTCGATGAATGGCTGGGGATCGACGTCGGCTTGCAAGTCTCGCAGCCGACGCGTTTCTGGACCACGCCGGTCGAAAGCGTCAGCCAGAGCGAAGGGGGCTTCGAGCTGGTTCACCAGTCGGTTGCCGTGCTGCCCCACTGGCACGTCCAGGCCGACGCGCACGGCCGCTGGAGCGTGACGATCCGCATGGCGGTCGACACGTCGTTGGCCGAAAGCCGGATGGCCCAGCGAGCGCTGGCCGTGGCGCGGTCGTAAGCAGTGCTTCTTTAGTTTTCTTCCTTCACCTGTCGAGGCGCAGCCTCGACCACCCTCGCCCCTTGCGGGAGAGGGTCGCTCGCATGGCGAGCGGGGTGAGGGGTGGGAAGCGGGTACGCGCGCGACCCAGATCGCAAAGTGAACGATCAGACTGACGCCGACGCCCAGGCCGCAAGTTGCTAGAATCACCGGGGTAGCCCCGACAACTTGTTGTCGGGGTTGCGCAGCAACAAGAGGGCGCGTTTCGACGCCACCGGCCGCACACGAACCCTCTTGTCGCGGACGCGACCCGGACAGACAAGCTGTCCGGGCTACCCAACCGATTCACCCCCTGCTGGTGGTTTGCTTTCGCGCCCGGAATGGTGTCCATGCGTCTCAGCGGCCAGACTATCTACATCGCCATCGTCGGGCTCGTCTGCGCGGCCGCCATCGGTTACGTGCTGATGAGCGGCGGCACGGCGTCGACCCTCGAAGCCCAGCAGATGCGCTCCGGCCTGCGGCTGAATCAAATCCCGTTCGACGGCACGAGCGCCTACAAGTATTTGGGGCAACTTTGCGCCATCGGCCCGCGGGTCGCCGGCACGCCGGGGATGACGCGGCAGATCGAGTTGCTGGCCAAGCATTTCGAGGAACTCGGCGGCAAGGTCGAACGCCAAGAGTTCGTCGGCCGCAATCCGCGCGACGGCTCGGCCGCGTCCTTGGTGAACCTGATCGTCCACTGGCATCCCGAGCGCATGAGTCGGCTACTGTTGTGCGCCCACTATGACACGCGGCCTTACCCCGATCGCGATCCGCGGAACCCGCGCGGACAGTTCGTCGGCGCCAACGACGGAGCCAGCGGCGTGGCGGTCTTGATGGAGCTGGGCCGGCATATGCCCAAGCTCGCAGGGCAACTGGGCGTCGACTTTGTCTTGTTCGACGCCGAGGAGCTGGTCTACACCGATCCCCCCGACCCGTACTTCTTGGGCTCGACCCATTTCGCGCGGCAGTACGCCACGACTCCGCCGGCTTACAAGTACACCGCCGGAGTGCTGTTGGACATGGTCGGTGACGCCGACTTGCAGATTTACGTCGAGCAGCAAAGCAATCAGTTCGCGCCCGACGTGGTCAAGCAAGTCTGGTCGACGGCGCGGCGGCTGGGCGTGCGCGAGTTCAGCCCTTATCCGAACTACGAAGTCAACGACGATCACATGCCGCTGAACCGGATCGCCAAGATTCCAACCATCGACGTGATCGACTTCGACTACCCGTATTGGCACACGACCCAGGACAACGCCGCGCGCTGCTCGGCGTTAAGCCTGGCCAAAGTCGGCTGGGTGATGCACGAGTGGCTCAAGACCGCGGTGAAGTGAACCACGGAGTCAGCGACCCCGTGAGCAAGCATCGTAAAAGTTCCCTCACTCCCTCCTCATCCTTCGTGCTCAATTCCATGTCCCCGTGCTTTGGTGGTTTGTCATTTCTTCCGTAGCGCCTTGATCGCGTCCATCAGTTCGGCGTCGTCGAGTTCGCCGTCCTGGTCGCGGTCAAATTGCTTCATCCGGCGGTCCAGCTCCTCGGCCGAGGCCGCCTTGCCGGCGACAATGTCCAGCTCTTGCCGGCTCAGCTTGCCGTTCCGGTCCATGTCGAGATGCTTCAAGAACTCGCGCGCTTGACGCGTCACTTTTTCCTCGTCGGTTTCGCCCGGTCCCACGGGCGCCGCGGCCAGCGCCGCCTTGGTGGCGTCGGGCACGATGGCCGCGCGGAACTTCTTCTTGATTTTCTCGGTGTTGGCCTTGACCAGGTCGCGCTCGTCAACCGGCGTCAGGTTCAGGAACGCGATCGACATCTCGTTCCGCGTCTGTTCACCCCACCGCACGCGCTCGGGAGGCGCCGAAGGATTGCGCGGGTTGTCGGCCGAGTTGTCATGCACGCCGGTCATCTCGATCTTGGTTCCCTTGGGCAAACGGATTGGCGGGGCGTATTCGTACAAGTCCTGCCAGTTGAAGTCCCAGTCGTCGATCCGCAGCAGCGAGCGAACCGTTCCGTCGGGCAGCGTGGCGGTCACGTTCATCTGCTTGCCGATCATGTGCATGTGCGGAAAGATCGTCAGCACTTCCAGGTCGATCGGCAGGACGCAACTGTCGCTTGTCTCGTAGCGTGCCTCGCCCGGCGCGATGTCGATGCGCGTGTCGATCAATGTCACGTCAACCATCGTCCGTCGCGGCGGTTCCGACGTGAAATGGATGCCGATCGACGACTGCTCACTCTCGGGCTTGCCGCTGGGATGCAAGTGCAGGTTCAACACCAGGTCGGCCTTGGCCGGCCAGGGCATCGACAACCCCTCGGGCAGCGGCATGGCGTTGCGCCCCGGCGTCCAGATGGCCAGCGCGCCCGGCAGGAACCGCCCCGGCGGCGAGACCGCTTCGAACCCGTAGCGTGGGTCCGCTTCGTCGCGCTCGCGCGCCTTGCCGCTGGTGTCGTAGAACAAGACCGCGTGATGGACGACGCGGCGATTGCCCGGGCGGAATTCAATCGCCTTGATGTATTGTCCCGCAGGCACCTCGACCGGCAGCAACACATTCAGGTACAGGTCGCGCCCGTCGGCCGCAACCTGGGCCGCCTCGGTCATGGTGATGATCTGGTCGGGTGTGCCAAGCTGCCAGCCCGACGCGAATGTTGGCGGCGACGACTGCTGGGCGGCGTCCCCTTCGACCAGGCCCGACTCGACCCATTGCTTCAACAGCGCCAACTCGGCATCGGCCAACTGGCGGCCGTTGGCGAACTGGCCGTGACCGTTGATCGGCTTCCAGGGGGGCATCGAGCGGCGCTCGCAGACATCGACGATCTGCTCGGCCCGCTTGCTGACATCGTGGTAGCTCAACAGCGGGAACGGCGCCACCTCGCCAGGTCGATGGCAATGGGCACAGTGCTTCCAGACCAGCGGGGCAATGTCTTCGTTGAACGTCACCGTCCGCCCCTCGGCCACCACCGTCAGGGCCACGACGAACAGAACCATGCCAGCCAAACGTGCCATGCCTGAGAACCCCGATCAAAATGCGTTGCGTACGACGGCCAAAGTGAATTCCGCGCGCAAGAACAGCGCGACTTCAGCCTATCTTACCCGGCACGGGGCAAAAAGTTTCGGCCGTTTTGGGCCGGCGATCGGGGTGATAGCCAACTCCCGCGTGTCATGGCTGGTGGGCTTCGACCGCTTCTTCGAGCGGATACCAGAACCGGTCGGTATCGAAATTGCCTCGGTTCGAGAGGATGACCGTTGTCCGGTCGGCCAAGGTGTACTGGTAATACAAGGTGCGGAAGCCGGCCCATTCTCCCTGGTGGCCGAAACCATTTATTTTGCCTTCGTCGTTCCGATAGGCTTGCCAGCCCAGGCCATAGTCATTGACCGTGCCGTCGTCGGTCAGCGTGCGGCTGAGCGCCTCGCGCATGGTCTCGGCCTTGATCAGCTTGTGCTGGCGGATGGCCTGGTCCCAGCGCTCCATGTCTTCCAGGTTGCTCCAGACGGCGCCGTCGCCAACGGTCAGAACTTCTTCGTGTCGCGCCGGGGGCGCGCCCCACGAAGCGACCCAGGCGCCGCGCTTGCCCTTTTGGTATCCGATGGCGTTGTAGCAATCGGCTGCGGCGTAGGTCGTTCCCGCGCGGGGATGGTCACAGACGAACGTGGCCCGCATGCCGGCGGGCTCGAACACTGACTCGCGCATGAAATCGCGGAATGGTTGCTTGGTGGCGCGCCCCACAAGCGCCGCCAACAACAAGTAGTTGGTGTTGTTGTAGGCGAACCGTTCACCGGCAGTGAACTTCGCGGGAAACTTCTTTTGCTGCTTGGCGAACTCGGGTAGGTAGTCGTCGTTGGTCCAGTACGCCTTGTGCGCCGCGGGCACGTCTTCGATCTCCATGTAGTCGGGCAGGCCCGACACGTGACGCAACAGGTCGTGAATGCGAATCGGCCGCGCGCGATTGTAGACCGGCAGCTCGGGCAGAAACTTCCGCACGTCGTCATCCAAGCTTAACTTGCCGCGTTCGTGCAAGATCAGAACCGCCGTGGCGGTGAAGGTCTTGGAGACCGAGGCCAGCTCGAAGCGGGTTTTGCGATTGATCGGCTTCTCGTTTTCGACGTCGGCCAGTCCATAGCCTTTGGCAAACCGCCACTTGCCGGGTTGGACGATCAGGATCGCCACGCCGGGAGTGTGGGGCCCGACGCCCGCCTTGGCCACCAGGGCGTCGATGGCGTGAACCAGTTCGGGCGTGGCCGGCGCTTCGGCGCGCACGGTGGGCGTTGTCGCAATCAGAAAGGCCGTTACGACGCTGACGGCGCGTACGATATAAAATGAAATGGCGTTCATGAATTGATGGATTCGTGCAAACGCGATGCCACTCACCTCGGCTCGTAGCGGCCTTCTCCCCGAGGGGGCTTTGCATAACAACCCCCGATTTAGCGCCGGTACTTATGCAAGTTGAACTCCTGCATAAGTACCCGGGGGCACGACACGCGCCGATACTAAGCGGGGCCACTATCATTACCGCGAGTATCGGCAATGTCCAAGCAAAAGCAAACCGCCAAACGCAAACGCGCCCGGCCGCTGGCAATATCGCCACGGCTTGAAGCCGCCATCCGCAAAATTGTCCGGCAATGCCTAGCCGGAAAGTAGCGCCCGCCGCAGGCTTTGGAAATCCTTTTCGAGCTTTGTTGTCCGCATGGCCTGCACATTCGCGCAGTCTGCTAGATGCTGGATTGCTCTAGCGAGTGTCCCGGCATCGTCTTCTCGCTTGGCCAATTTCGTAAGTTGCTTTTGTAGCTTGGCCAGTTCTGCCGCTGTCATATCGCAGCCTCCTGAAGGTTTGGGGGCCGCATTCTATCAACCCAATAGCCGCCTGCCGGGCTATATTTTTAGCTGGTTGAGCCGCTTCTCCAACTCGCGTATTAAAGCCCGCTGCTCGGCAATGCGCGTTTGCATTTGGGCAAGCGTTTCCTCGCCGGATGCAACCCGCGGGTCTTTCTCGCCGTTAAGCTGCCCTTTGAGGTACTTTAGCCGCTCCTCCTTGGTCATGGCCGCCGCCTTGGCATCGGCAACGCGCTGGATCATATCCAGCACCCCCTGCATTTTCTTGGCCTCCGCTTCCATCTGCGCCAAGTCATCAACCGCTTGGTCGTACTCGGCCTGCGTCGCCCGCAACGCCTCTTTGTTGCCGCAACCTGTTAACGCCAACAACCCCACCGCCGCCAAAAACAACGCCTTAACCATTTGGTTAAACCCCAATAAAAAAAGGAGCGCCGAACCGTGACCGCTCCCAACACCCCGACCAAGGGGCACGCAGAACGATACCGGCCGACGCCCCCTTGCGGGGGCGCGGTCCAAGTACCTGCTTCTGCGTACAAGGGCTGTTATGGCCCAGGTTGGTCGTTCGTTGGGAAGCGGTAAACTTGACGCACGCGCGTCATTCAAATTGTGTCAAATTGCGGACAAAGGCCTCCGGGCAAAGTACGTTTAGCGGCCCCTAGTTTAATGCCGCCGGGCGGCGGCCGGCAACCTAGCAGCAGGCCGGGGCCGGGGTGTCCCAAAACACCGGGCTGATCCCCAGCTCATGGCTTTCTTGGATCAGGCAGCAAATGTTGTGGCAAAGGATTTTGCACAACACCTCATTAACCATCGCCGTATCGGTTTTGCTGCGGACATGGTCGCGGAACTTGGCCTTAATCATGCTGAACGTCGACTCGGCGTTGCTGCGCTTGTGGTAATGCTCCAGGAACTCTTCCCGGCGGTATTGGAAGTAGTGGTACATCTTGGTCCACAAGCCGCCCCGTTTGCCGGTGTGGATGGTTTCCTTGAAGGGAATGAAGGGTGTTGCGCCATGCGCCTCAATGGCATCGTAGTTCTTGTAGCTGGCGTAGGCTTTGTCGCCCGTTACTTCCCGCAACGTAAAATGCCGGGCGGTCGCGTCTACCAATGCCGGCATCAAAGGAGCGTCCTGCGCTTGCTTATCCCGGATCTCAACGGCGGTAACGATGTTGGTTTTGACGCCGCACATTAGATGGACCTTGACCCATTCGTGCTGTTGCCGGACTTGCCCGTATTTGTGGTCGTACCAGCGGATAAACCGCGACGTAGTAAAGCCCGATGAGTCGCAGGCAAAGTCCCGCTCAACCGTTTTTAGGGGCAAGCTGCTTTCGGCAATCATGGCCCGCAAGACCGGCGTCAGGGCGGGGTTTTCCAACGCCTTAAAGATGGAATTGAAATGCGGCAACCGCATAAGGTAGCCGGCGGCCTGCGCGGCCCGCAGGTCGGACATAAACCGCCGGCCGGATACCGTGCTGTAGACCTTATAGCAGGCGGCAAATACGGCATCCCCCAACGGCAAGCGGGGGTGGCCGCCCTTGGGGCCGGTACGGGGCGCGCTAACGCCATCGCACAGCCCCCGCAGCAGGTCCAAGAACTTTTCCTTCTCATGCGTTTGGGCCGCGTTGTACGCCTCCCATTGCTGCGGGTAGGTCTGCCGTTTGGTAATGGTGACTTGTTCGGTAACGGTTACCGTGCCGTCGTTGTTTTGCTCCCGCTTCATACTGAACTCGACGGCAAAAATGTGCTTACAGCGTTGACCGGTTGCCTCGTGGTCCGGGCAACTGCAATGCGGGCTGGCGGGGTCGGGGCAGACCGTATACCGCCCCTTGCCGCTTTGGCTTGGTACTAAAAAGATGCCGCCTTTACGGTCGATCTTGCAGAGGGCGGCAATCACTAAACCGCGTTGTTCCCGGGCGTCCATTGGCGTAAACCCCTTGCGTAACTACGTGTATTCGTAACGTGAGTTACTGTAGCTACAACGTAGCCTCATTCCCAGGAGCTTGCGGCAATTATTTTTGTGGCTACAATGTGGGGCATGGCACGACCAAAGAAACCCAAAGATGAAAACCGCACCAACGTGTTGCGCATCCGGCTAACCGATGGAGAACGCAAAGCGTTGGACCAAGCGGCCAACAGCAAGGTGCTCAATACATCGACTTGGGCGCGGATGGTTTTGTTGCAACTTGTTAGGTACAAGCCATAACGGAGTTGCAAAAAGCAAATAGGCGGGTAGACTCCCGTTTATTGCCGGGCGGTTGGCGGGCAACCGCCGACATTAAACCTGTACCGCCGCTCGCGTGCGTAATAACGCGCAGTAAATTAACCGCACTGAACACCTCCTGTTCTGGTGTGTTGGCTGCTCTTACAGCCAACTAGGGATGAGCCAAGCCTTCCAAGCTCGGATCATCCTATTCCCAGAAGGTGCACGTGAAATGGCGTTGCTTAGTATCTACTAAACAAGCCGCGCGGCCGCCGGTACTTATGCAGGCGGGTTCGTTTGTGGGCAAACGGGGGTTGTTATGCAAAGCCCCCCGAGGGAGAAGGGCTATGCGCTGAGCCAATTACTATTCCATGTGTCGCTTACCGCAGCGCCGGGGCGCGGACAGCGCGAGCTTAGCCGCGTTGCCTATACTTTCAAGCCCACCTGCGCCAGGCAAGCAAAAACTCACGGAAACGAGAGCAGGTGTGAATGATCAGAACACGAGGCCTATTCACTTCAGCGTGAAGTAACCCTTCTCCCGCCGGGAGAAGGTGGCCGAAGGCCGGATGAGGGTCAACATTGCCCAAGATCGCACCAGACTGACGCGGGACCCTCATCCGGTTCGCTGCGCTCACCACCTTCTCCCCGAGGGAGAAGGGTAGTACGCCGGCTCGCGCGATGGAGACCACATCTGCAATCGCGCTGCGCAAGTCTTCAATCCGCGGGCCTGGCGACGTACCAAAAGATCGCGACGTAGTGGCAGACGCTGCCGGCCATGACCATCACATGCCAGGCGGCGTGAAAGTAGCGGACGCGCTGATCGAAGATCAGGAATGCCATGCCGAGTGTATAGAACAGCCCGCCGGCGAAAAACAGCCAAAGGACGCCGTGGGGAATCGCCAGCCACGCGGCCGGTACGGCCGCCGCCGGCAGCCAGCCCAACACGCCATATAAGGTCAGGCTGACCCCTTCGATGCGATGTTGCAGGATCAGCTTGGAGAAAAACCCGAACAGCGCGATGATCCAAATGGCGACGCACAACGCGGTGAGCCAGCCGCCGTGCAACCACAGCAAGGCCAGCGGCGTGTACGAGCCGGCGATCAACAGATAAATGAACGCTTGGTCCAGCGTGCGGAACAGCCGACGCCAGCGGCGCTGGGCGAACACATGGGACAATGTCGACGCGGCGTACACGGCCACCAACGTCGTGACGTAAATGGCACAGCCGATCAGCCGCGCCGTGCCGCCGGTCAGCGACGCTTGAGACATCAGGGCGACGGCACCGATGACGCTGGCGACAAAGCCGACGCCGTGAGTCAAGCTGTTGGCCCACTCGTCAATGCGCCGCTCGACGGAGGCGGCATCCCAGTGGGAACCAGAAGTGAACGTCATCGGGCGATCGACTCGGGGCCAGCAGGATGGTTGCATGGATGCGGATAATGTACCAAGAACAGGGTGTCCGGGGCATGGGGGATCATCGCCAGGCTCAGCACGGCGGCGTGACGGAAGTTTTTACCGCAAAGACGCAAAGGGCGCAAAGAAAAGGCAAAGACGGCTAATCGCGGAGGGCGCAGAGAGCAGCTGAGGAATTAAAATCAGTTCGAGGTCTATGCACTGCGCTTCAATTCCTTTCTGTCCGCCTTTGCGCCCTTTGCGTCTTTGCGGTTCAAATCGCGTTTGTCCTTCCGATGGAAGCCTTCTCCCAAACGCTAGCCATCCGCTAAAGTATCGTCGTGATCGGTTCCCTGCTGACAAGCAACAGGCGCGTGCGATGGATGCAATCTCGGTGTCGCAAAGTCCGTTTGCCGTGTTGACCTTCATTGCCGCGCCGGCGCTGTTGACCAATGCGTCGAGCGTGCTGGCCTTGAGCACCACCAACCGAATGCTCCGCACCCGCGATCGGATGCAGGAACTATTCGCCAAGGCCGAGTCGCCGAATCTTTCCGAAGAGCAAACGGCCTTGCTGATCGATCAGGTCAATCGCGTCGAGATTCAGGGAGGCCTGCTGCTGCGGGCCTTGCGCGACGTCTACCTGGCGCTGGGGGCGTTTGCCGCCGCCACGCTGGTGACGCTGCTGGGCGCGGCTTTGGTCAATTATCAGGACGCTGTCTGGTTTTGGGCCCTGGCGGGGCTGGGCTTGCTGCTCGGGTTCCTGGGCGTGACCGGCCTGGTATTGGGAAGCGGGGCGTTGTTCCGCGCCACGCGCTTGTCGCTGCTCAATATCGCCGACGAGGCGGCCCTGATTCGCAAGCAGCAGTTGCAACGCAAGTCAGCTCAGGCAGCCGCGCGGCAGACTGACAAAGTGTAAAAGAGGGCCATGCCCAAGCCCTTAAGCCGTGAGCATGTCGACCTGGCGCTTCACATGATCAAACAAGGAGTTTGAGCATGGCGCCCGAACCGTGAATGAGTGTCGATCGCCCCGTCGACTCAGGCTACTTAGTCATCGTACCGTCGCGCGTAGTCGGCGCGGCGGCGGCCGTAGCGGCGATAGTAAGGTTCCGTGCCGCGGACGTTGTCGCCCGCTTCGAGTTGGAACCGGCCGCTGAGCAGTCGATAGAAGAACAGCAGCACGAACGCGCCGGCCGTGGCCACCACGAAACCGATCGGGCTGATCGGCGTGACACGGTGTCCGTTCCAGCAATACGACAGCAGGCCCGAGCCGATCACGCTGCCGCCGATGCCCATCATCAAGGTGGCGATCGCGCCGCCGGGGTCGCGTCCTGGCATGATCGCCTTGGCCACCAAGCCGACGACGGTGCCAAACCCGATCCAAATCAGCACGTCGCTGAGGATGTGCTGAAGTTGCGAGGGCAATTCAAACGGTTCCATCGCATTGTTCCGCACTGTTCCGACGTTGCCCGAGGCGGTTGACGATTGAACCGATGATCGAAGGTTAGATTACGGCGCGCCGAACGGGTTGGCTGGCGCGGCCGGAGCGGCGCCCGGTTCGCCCATGGGTGCGGCCCCTGGCGCGGCGCCCGCTGGCGCGCCCAACGGCGCGGGAGCGCCCGCCGGCGCTGGCACGGCTCCTTGCGGAGCAACCAGCGGCGCGGGGCCCGGCGCCACGCCTGGCAAGCCGCGGTTCGGTGTCAGGGCGTCGCGCTTGGCGGCCTGCATGGCGGCGGCTTCGCGAGCGAGCTTGAACTCGGCCCCTGGCGGGAAGTACTGGACGTCGTCCGTCTGCCACCAGGCGCTGGGGAGCGTTTGACCATTAAAGTCGGATTGGCAACCCACGCTGCTGGCCAGCAACACCAAGGCTGCCAGACCAAGCGGCCACGAACGGGGAGTCAATCGAGTCGTCATTTCCGGGATCCTTCCCTAATGGTTTCGCCGCCACACTGCTACTAAGCCAGCACCGCCGGAATCCTCTGCCTATCCGGCATCATTGGTACTCAGATATCGGACAAAGTCTGGCCTAACTTTGAGTAAAATCGGAAAAGTTTCCCAGCACGCGGGGTGCTAGCGGGTGCCTGGGTCGCGCAGTTTTCCTGGTTTGGCGTCCGACGGGGCGTGCGGGCCGGTTTCGCGCGAACGGGCTGCGGATGAGGTGAAAAAAGCGACATTCAATCCCTGGTTTTTGCCTGTTGGTTTGCTCCCCGCTATGCTGGAACTTGCCTCGGAAAGCTGGCAGGTGTGGTCACCGCAAGCAATTGCTCGGCCGGGAATTGCTATCGCAGGGGAACCGATGACGAGCACGCACGTTCGACTGATAGCTGAGCGGCCACGACGGACTTCATGTACGGCACACGCGCGGTTCATCCCGGCCGCGCTGTGGGCGCTGGCGTTCGCGCTGGGCGCGTTCGCCGCCACGTCCCGGGCCCAGAACCAGCCCGTCCCCAGCGTGGCCTATTTCGCCTCGATCGAAGAGTTCCACGACGGCCAGTTCCGCGCCGCCGCGCGCGACTTTCTGGTCAGCGCGCAATCGGGCGCGATCAAGGCGGGGACGCAGCGCTGGATCGATTCGATCTGTTACCACACGATGGCCGGCGACGCGTTTTATCAGTTGGGGCAATTCGCCAACGCCAACGAGCAATACATCGCCGCGTTGAACCTGTTCGTGCAGCACTCAAGCTGGATGATCAATGTCCAGTTCCCGGCCGAACTCACCGCCTCGGCGTCAGTCACCGCCCAGGCGACCGTCCCCTGGGGGCGCACCGAGCGACCGGTGACGATCGCCAACATTCCGGCCAACACGATGATCCAGCAAGGCTCGCTGACGTCGGCGGCCTCGGTCTTGCAGCGCGGCGGCGGCGTGGTCCAGAATCCGGTGCTAATGCCGATCAACGTGCAAGAGATCGTCCGCTGCACGGCCCAGGCGATTCGCCGCCGGCGCGAGATCATGGGGCCAAGCTGCCCGCACGACCCGCTGACCGAACAGGTGTTGTCGGCGTTGCAGCGCCGGCCGGGGCAGCCGAACCACTGGTCCGAATGCTACATCGACGTGATGCTGGGCCTGGCCTTCTCGGCCGCCGGCAAAGAGGCCCAGGCCAAGACGGCGCTCGAACGGGGCATGCTGGCCAACGGCCAGTACGACCACCCGCTGACGCCGATCGCGCTGGTTGAGTTGGCCCGGATTGCCTTGATTGCTGGCGACTATCCAGCCGCCGAGAAGTTGTACCGCGAGACCTCGTATTCGGCCGTCAACTACGGACGACTCGACGTCCTGGAAGAGTCGTTCCGTTACGGCCTGATGACCCATCTGATGGCCAACCGCAAAGGGGAGTATCCTCTACTGCTGCCGGCCGCCGAGTGGGCCCGCCGGCAAGGTTACGCGCATGTCTATGCGTCGCTGTTGGCACTTAGCGCCGAGAACGCGATTGCGCTGGGCCAGCCTAAGGCCGCCCTCGACTTTGTGTCCAAGGCCCGAGCCGCCATGATCCGCAGCGATATGAACATCGCCCGGGTCGGCGCGCGGGTCAATTACCTGCACGCGACGGCGCTGTATGAAAGCGGCAACCCCACTGGCGTCGAAACACCGCTGCAAGCGTTCCTGGCGTTCCAGCGCAGCGGTTCGTTGTGGCTGTACCAGATATCGGTGGTCGATTCGCTGTACAAGAATGCCGCGATCACCGACCGCGTGGCGATCGATCTCTATGACATCTTGCTGCGCGATCCGAAGCCGGCCGACTGGCTGACCGAACCGATGGAGTCGCTATCGGTGATGGGCGTGCCGCACGAAGCCAGCTATGAAAACTGGTTCGAGGCGGCCATCAAGCGGAAGGAATACGAACGGGCGCTCGAAATCTCGGATCTGACGCGGCGGCATCGTTTCCTCAGCCAGATGGATTTCGGCGGCCGGCTGATGAACTTGCGCTGGCTGCTCGAAGGGCCGGCCGAAGCGCTCGATCAGACGACGACGTTGCAGCGGCAAGATCTGTTGACCAAGTATCCGCGCTACAAGGAACTGCAAGACAAGTCGCGCAAGCTGCTGGCCGAACTGCGGGCTGGACAACTGTTCTTTACCGAAGCGCCGGCCGCCAAGCAGCAAGCCGCCAAACTCGCCGAGCTGGCCAGCACGTCGCAGGCCCAGGAGGTCATCCTCCGCGAGATCGCGCTGCGGCGCGAGCCGGCGAACATTGTCTTCCCGCCAATGCGCAACTACAAGGACACGCAGAAGCTGCTCACCCAGGGGCAGGCGCTGTTGTCGTTCTACTCGACGTCGCGGCAGACGCACGCCTTTTTGATGACCAACGACAAGTACGGCTATTGGCTGTTGGCCTCGCCCAGCGCCGTCGAAAAGCTGACCAAGGACTTGCTGCGTGGCATGGGCAATTGGGAACAGAACAAGCAGCTCCGCGGCCAGGACTTGCAGGAAGCGGCCTGGAAGAAGCCGGCAAAGGAACTGCTCGACACGCTGATGCGCGATTCGAAGGTCGTGCTCCCTTACACCTTCACCGAGCTGATCATCGTGCCGGACAATTTGCTCTGGTACGTGCCGTTCGAGTCGCTGTTGGTCAGCAACATGGACGGCAGCGAGCAAGCGCCGCTGATCACCAAGCTGAAGATTCGCTATGCGCCGACCGTGGGGCTGGCCGTCGGCGATACGCGCCCGCACCGGCAAGGGGGGACGACCGGCGTGGTGCTGGGCAAGATGTATCCGCAAGACGCCGCCGACGTCACCCAGCGCGCTTACGAAGACATGGAGCGCGCGCTGGTCAGCCCGACGTCGATCCACGGGCACTTGCACGCGCCGAGCGGACTGCTGGCCCGGTTGTTCGATCGGCTGGTGGTGTTGTCGGAGATTCTGCCCAACGAGAGCAGCCCGCGCGAATGGGCGCCGATACCGTTGGACGCAGGCTCGCCGGGCGCGCAACTGGCCGCGTGGATGTCGGTGCCGATGTCGACGCCCGAGTTGGTCATCCTGCCCGGCTTCCGCACGCCGGCCGAGAATTCACTGAAGAAGCCGGCCGCGGGCCAGGAATTGTTCCTGGGCATTACCAGCTTGATGGGTTGCGGCGCGCGGACCGTGCTGATTAGTCGCTGGCGCACCGGCGGTCAGAGCAGCTATGACCTGGTCCGCGAGTTCACGCAGGAAATGCCCCACACCTACGCGGCCGACGCCTGGCAGCGGGCGGTGCTGGTCGTGTCGGAGCGCGAGTTGAATCCCACGGCCGAGCCGCGCTTGAACTCGGCCGGGCTGACGACCGCGCCCAAGGGGGATCATCCGTTCTTCTGGTCGTCGTTCTTGCTGGCCGACACCGGCGCGCCGCCCAAGCGCGAAGACACCGCTCCGCCGCCGCTGGTTGACAAAGCCGCCGCCGACAAGGCGGCGGCAGATAAAGCGGCGGGTGACAAGCCAGCCGCCGGCATGATCGCGCCGGCCGCTCCACCCGCAGGCGCGGCCCCTGCTGCGAAGCCTTGAGCAGTGCCCGCCCCGTCTCGATATGCACCCTGCATACGCGTTGCTAGCGCACCGAACATTCCCTCTGCTCTCTTCACCGCACGCGGGGCTGGGCGGCCAGCAACTCTTGCGGCGCGCCGTCGGCGTACTTCGAGAAATTGTTCTGGAACATTCCGGCCAGCCGCGCCGCCGCGTGATCGTAGGCCGTCTTGTCGGGCCAGCATTCGCGCGGCACCAGGCATTCGCTCGGCACGTTCGGGCACTGGGTCGGAATGTGCAAGCCGAACACCGGATCCTCGATTGTCGGCGCGCTGTTCAACGTGCCGTTGTGGATGGCGTCGATGATTGCCCGCGTGTAGGCCAGCTTCATCCGCGCGCCCACGCTGTACGGGCCGCCGGTCCAGCCGGTGTTCACCAGCCAGGCCGAGGCCGAATGTTCGCGCATCCGCTCGGCCAACATCGACGCGTATTTGGTCGGGTGCCAGACCATGAACGCCGCGCCGAAACAGGCCGAGAACGTGGCCTGCGGCTCGGTCACGCCGACCTCGGTGCCGGCCACCTTGGCCGTGTAGCCGCTGATAAAGTGGTACATCGCCTGGGCCGGCGTCAGCTTGGCCACCGGCGGCAGCACGCCAAAGGCGTCGGCCGTCAGGAAGATGATGTTCTGCGGGTGCCCACCCATGCAGGGAACCTTGGCTCGCGGGATGAACTCGATCGGATAGCTGCAACGAGTATTCTCGGTGATCGACTGGCTGGTGTAGTCGACCTGCCGCGTGGCGTCGTCGTAAATGGTGTTTTCCAGGATCGCGCCGAAGCGGATCGACTGGAAGATCTCGGGCTCGCGCTCGGCCGAAAGATTGACGCACTTGGCGTAGCAGCCCCCTTCGATGTTGAACACCCCTTCGTCGCTCCAGCAGTGCTCGTCGTCGCCGATCAATTGGCGGTGGACGTCGGCCGAGAGGGTCGTCTTGCCGGTCCCCGACAGCCCGAAGAACAAAGTCACGTCGCCGCTGGCTCCTTCGTTGGCCGAGCAGTGCATCGACAACACGCCGCGCTTGGGCATCAGGTAGTTCATCACGGTGAACACGCCCTTCTTCATTTCGCCGGCGTATTCGGTGCCCAGGATCACGAACTCGCGATGCTCGAAGCTGAGCTCGACGCTCGTCTTGGAGGTCATCTGCTTGGTGTACAGGTTGGCTGGAAACTCGCCGGCGTTGTAGATCGTGTAGTCGGGCTTGCCGAACGTGGCCAACTCGGCGGCCGAGGGGCGAATCAGCATGTTGTGCATGAACAGCGCGTGATAGGGCCGCGCGCAGACCACGCGAATCTTGAGCCGATACTTGGGATCCCAACCGGCGTAGCCGTCGATCACGTAAATCCGCGGCCGGATGTTCAGATAGTCGAGCGCCCGCTGGCGGTTGATGACAAAGCTCTGCTCGCTGAGTGGGATGTTGACGTCACCCCACCAGATGTCGCGGCTGCTGTCCGGGTGTTCGACAATCCGCTTGTCCTTGGGGCTGCGGCCGGTCTTGCTGCCCGACATGCTCAACAGCGCGCCGTTCGAGGTGATCACTCCCCGATCATGGATGATCGCCTCTTCGTACAGCTTGGCCGGCGAGGGGTTCCGCAGGATGTTCGAGACCGCCAGTCCGTCGATGTCGAGCGCCGTTTCGATATGCATGGTGAGCCGCCTCGGTTGCGTACAAATCAGTGGGCGCGCTCGCGCCCTTCGGTCGCAACGCCCCGGAACAATCGCAATCGTAGCCGGATGCTTGTCGGGCACGCAAGCCAGCGCGCGGTTCGGGTTACAGGCGTGCGAAAAGGCACGCGGCGTTGGCGAGGTTGAGTTAAGATGACGGTTCGTGAACTCGCCGGCGCGGACGATTTGACACTTTGCGTGCTGGCGGGATGGGTAGTGATCTGAAACAAGGGACTCGTCGTGAGCAATTACATCACCGTGTCGACCACGTTACCCTCGCGAGAGGACGCCCGGCGGCTGTCGGCCGAATTGGTCGAGCGGCGGCTGGTGGCTTGTGCCCAGATGATCGGGCCGATCGACAGCGCTTATCGCTGGGAAGGCAAGCTCGAAACCGCCCAGGAATGGCTGTTGATGTTGAAGACTCGTTGCGACGCCTACCCAGCCGTCGAGCAAGCGATTCGCGAGCGTCACCCTTACGACACTCCGCAGATCACCGCCCACGACATCACCGCCGGCTACGCCGCGTACCTGGCATGGATCGACGCGGAAGTGACGTAGTCGTTGCGATGCTCACAAGTGTCATGACATTGGACAGTGATAACATTGCACAGCAACAGGTTTCAACCATCACCGAGCGCGCAGCAACCCTTCTCCCTCCGGGAGAAGGTGGCCGAAGGCCGGATGAGGGTCCACGTTGCGCCGGGGGACTCGCACACGATTGACGCGCGACCCTCATCCGGTTCGCTGCGCTCACCACCTTCTCCC